>PLEQ01000011.1 GCA_003136475.1 Deltaproteobacteria bacterium | reverse complement strand
CTAGCAAGTTTGCAAAACTTCAGATGAGACATAGAATAAACTCCAAAAAATAAAAAAAACACGTCACACCAAAACTCAATTGAATAAAGGGTTTTGGTGTGCTGTCAAAAATTACAATTAGCGAGTAGGATTTGCCGATATTTGGTTGAAGATTCTATCCCAAATCGATGGCTCGCGGAGACGCTCTAATTCTTTTGCAAGCGATCTTCTCAGATTTTCTTTCCAATTTTTCTTTCTTGCCCGATTTTTACTTGTTGTGGAGCTTGTAGTGCCGGCTATCGTTAAGATCTCTGGTAAATCTTCATCACTATTATTCAATTCTACCGAATCATCACCAAAACCTATTAAGCTCTCGACACACCCCGACTCGTTAACGTTAAACTGGCCACTCTCCTCACCACCTTCCTCAGTACGTTCTGACACTGACACATACCTCGTACCAAGCAAGGGTTCTTCTTCAGAAGATATCTCTTCTTCAACATTGCTCGGTTGCTGCTCCTCAGTAACCCTAAGAAAGGTTGGAACAACTAGCGACGAAAAAAATCCATCGGCCCCCCCCTCAAGGTTCGTCAAAACCTTATCGACCGCCCCACTACCACGAAATATCTCCGAATCATTTGGTGAAAAAATAGATGGGACTCCTCGGGGGCTAGGAGGTCCACCAGGACCTCCCATATTTGTTATTGTATTTGTTATTACAGAAGTAGCGCCGCCGCCACCCCCTCCTCCTAGGAAGTTATTTAATTGCTGATTAAGACTATTAACTGTGAACTGCAGAGCCATTTCTCTTGAGTGACTGTGCCATAGTAAAATAGCAGCAACAACGACTGTCACCAGAACGACTCCGCCAGCCCAATAATAATAAGCATTACTGCCATCGAGTCTCAGCCTCACTTCATCAAGAACTTCTTGAATTTCACTTTCAAAGATATCAAAACGCGACAGAAAATCAGCTTTCTCCTCAGAAGAAAGGTTGCTATTTGCTTTGATTTCTTGTGTTAGTCTAGCAGCATCTTGCAAAACCTCAGTTGAAACATTTAGGGCATTATTACTCTTTACGCGTGCAAGCTTGTTTTGAATCCGTTTTAATCCCCGTTCGAATTTCAATTTGCTGAAAACTTCATAATAACGATGAGGTTGAAGGTTTTTACAAAGCTCCGCTTCTTTTTCAAAACTCATTAGTTCTTCGTCGGGATCTTTTTTCGCAAGCAAGTCCTCTGCCCAATTAAAAAGATCGGTACAGACCTTCTTGTTTCTGCGTTGTGCTGATTCAATTTGGAAATCCACTTCGCGAATAAATTGATAATAGCGGCCTGGGTCTATAGTCGAACAGCCCTCGACATTCATTTCGCTTCTTAAAGCAATAAGACTGATCGCATCCTGTTTTTTGATAGATTTCTCTGTCTCTTCAAATAGGCCTATGCAATGTGTGCGCCGTAATATNNGCCAAGACAACATCTGACCTCTCAATTCACTAAGTTGCGCAAGATCTTGTTTCGTAAATTTCGCTTTACTATCTAATAATTTTTCTGCGCTATCGAATAGTCCCATGCAAACTTTTTCATTCTCAGCGGATGCAACACCCACAAAGAGAAACACCGACAAAACTACTCCTTTCAAACTAAACATGACACGAATTCTCCTTAGCTAAACTCTCTGAACTTTTTTATGTTTAGCTAATTATTTAAAAAAAGAGGAACACCTCTATCATAGGACATGGAGTGAATTCCAAATACTTTAATTTTTGCTTCTCGAAAACATTCATCCAAATTACGCTCATTTGAATCATCTGAACACAATCTGATAAATTTTTCAAAGGCGTCTCTATTCGTAAGTACCGATACCATCCATTTTAAAGAATACTTCTCATCAGCAGACAGCTTTGTTGTTATTGCAGTATTTTCCAAATAATCACGAAATGCATGGATTGTTGCATCCTCCAGACTTAGACAACTTGTTTCGGAAACCGAGGGCGCTCTATATTTCCTAACCTTAGGATCCAGAGCCTGATGACAAGCTGCCAGGATTAAAAAAATACCCACCAGCGAAGAAAATATAATAGGACGTGCAATTGAAAAGTGCATTTCTATCCTCAAGTCACCCTTTGTTCCCAAAAACACATGCACTGTCTGTGTGCATTTTTACTTACGCGTCTGTCCTGATTTGCTATAAATTAATGACTTTTATAGCATTATCATTTACTTCTTCAGCATCCGCATTTAGAAATTGAAACAACATGCTAGCGCACTCGCCATCAGGTTTCGTAGGCGATGAAAGATTGGTGAGGCCCAATTTAACACATCTCTCTCTGGCTCTTTGCTTCAACTCGGTTGTATCAGGAATCAACTTCTGAATCCCTCTAAGCTGCTCATTGTTCCGTAACTTTTCAGATGCAGAGACTCTTGCAGCGAGCTCAGCAATCTTATCTTTAGTCGCGACTAACTCTGGTGGTATAGTACTCATATTTGTTGGATGCTCGGGATCAAAAGTATCCAAAAGATCATTAAGTGGAAGCATACATTGGTTAGTCATATCTTTTTGAATTTCGCCAACAAGCCCCTTAAAAAAGGCTTCAACGGGTACGAGCCTTGCTTTGTAAGCGTCCGCCTCAATCTTAGTTAAGCCATCGAATAAAACACCAACATTAAAATCATTTAAAGATTTCATAGTATCTACAACACCTTGATAGTAATCTTTAAAGAAGCATACTGGAATTAGGTGAGCATATTTTTTATTACCTGGAAGAAAATTCTTATCTTTCTTTCTGCTTTCCTCTATTGATGGGTCTGTAAAATCCTCAAGAAATTCTTCTTTTTCTAGAACTAGGTTTTCTGCTCTTATGTTAGAGATGATAGAATTTTTTTCAGCATCCTTATTTTCGAGACATCGTTTATCTACATAACTTTCCGCATGAATAGATGCAGATCTCACATCTTTATTAGCGCGATAAGTTTCTACTTCACTCCAAATATCTTTACATTTTTTGGAATTGGTATCGGCATACCCCAATGCAGACAAGCCCAACACACCAACACATAAAACTGTTTTCATAATTTTCATGAATTTTGCTCCTAGATAAAGTTATAGATTACATTGCACGCTAGATGATAAGTTGGACTTATATAGTCCGAAACAACTAGAAGCACAAGACGTATTCTACTAGAACCTCAAGGGTCTTCGGCAGTCGAAAAATATCCCATTTTATTTATTTAAGCCAATAATTATATGGGACTATTTCCTGGGTAGGCGAGATCTTTTCTAGAAAATGGTAGGAGCTCTAGAAAATTTTTGACCAAAAAATAAAAAAGGGCTCAGACAGCCCTTAGCAAAATTCAGTTAAACTTCATTAGTTTATTAGCAACCGAGTCAATTCTGCTAGTTACCTGATGTTCCTGAAATCCTCACGAGGGACTCAATTTGAGCCTTAAGGTCCATCTGCATCATGTTAATCATTTCTACAACACACCTATGTTCGGCTATCTTTGAATTCGTAAAGTCGCATAAGCCAAGCTGTAAGCACCTGTCTGCGGCAACCCGATGGAGCTCCAGACGAGTAAGCTTTAACTCTAGATTGCGGATCTCGCTAGCGATGGCCTGCTGCATACTACACTGACTGTCACTATGACCTCAACGAAAGTTTCGTTGCTATTACAAGGGGTCTCAGCGTAGCTCAAGGCTGACAAAAGAAATGTGCTAGCGCACAAAACGGCTTTAATAAGTTTCATGGATGAACTCCTATTCTAACGATGAATGATTGTAAGATAGCCAGTTTGCTGGCTTGTGAAAGCTCTAGCTTAGGGACACAGCTTCGCAAATTGTTTTGTCATGGAACATGACTTACTCTCAAACGCGCAAGACGACGGCAAAATTACAGAAAGCCGGGTGAAAAGAAAGTAGCAAAAGCTCCAACCGCGATTCTTCGCTCCGCTCAGAATGACGGGCATCCGTGTCATTCCGAGGCGCAAGCCGAGAGATCGCAGTTGGAGCTTTTCCTACTTTCTTTTCAAATAGTCTCTAAATGCAACTATCCGTTCATGTTCTTAAAATTGTCTTTGAGAGAAATCAGTTGCACAATGGCTTGTCCCGCTTCGGGGTGCTCGCTAATGAATTCTTCTTCGACGTAAGAATCGGCCGAGACCATGATGCCCCAAAACTTACCGTTCCAGCGGTAGCCCCGTTTTTTCAATTCGTCTTTAA
>PLEQ01000036.1 GCA_003136475.1 Deltaproteobacteria bacterium | reverse complement strand
GTTAACATGTCGCCGAGCCATGAGACACTAAATTTCCGACACTCCCCAATTTTGCATTGTCTCAGATCCCAAGATCAACCGCTGCTAGCTGGTTATACGCAATGCCTTTGGTGACGAGCCTAATGGGATGGTTGTGGCTGGGAGAACTGCCAACAGCTGTTGCGTTCGGGGGAGGTATATTAGCCTTAAGCGGAACTATTTTGGTTAATGCTCGTGGGAGGCCGAGAAAATAGCTTCACTATGGCGTAGCCTACCTCGGTTGAAGAAAACCTATCAGCATAACATAAAAGTGATTATGTTATGCTGGTAGGTAGTTTATCAAACTGCCTAAAAAAGGAGGATCGAGTTTCTTCCCTGCCAGTCTGCATAAGATTGACATAATGCTTCGCGGGGAGCATAGATCCTTCCTGGCATTAGAGTCATTTGTTAGCCCTTCGCTCAAATTTAAGGAGACTTGCGTTGTTATCATTTTTTCAAAAAAATAAAAATGCTTTGCTACTTTTTTCCCTGCTTAATATTGGAACAATCGCCGGTCCTGTATTTGGTAGCGAAGATGATAGTTCGTCAAGCAGTGATGAATGGTCATCAAGCAGCGATAATAGTTCGTCAAGCAGTGATGAATGGTCATCAAGCAGCGATGATGAAAGTTCAGTAAACAACAACAAAAACGATAAGTCTCCAAGCACTATCTCTAGCTCAAAGAGGAAAGTGGATAAGGGCAAAGAAAAGCACGAAGAAGGAGAAGGAGAAGGAGAAGGAGAAAATGAGAAAATAGAGGGAGAACAGGAAGCATTCGTTCTTCACACATTTTTAGATTTTAAAAATCCCAAATGTAAACTTCAAGAAGGTGAAGGAACTTCAACGCCAATCGCTGAGGAAGTATTTTTTTTAATCTTGGGCTATCATAGACCTCTCTCATCTTTAGTAGTTTTCAGGTTGGTATCACAAGGATGGAATTATGTGTTGTTAAATTATTTCTCAAGTGCTCCTTTTGCTGGTAGAAAATTTAAACTAGTCAAACTAAGATCTACCAATTTATCAATAAGCGATATAATTGGGAATTTACCTACAGTATGCCCTAGCCTCGGGAGACTTGAAGTGGATCATGTTAATCATAGAAAGGATCAAAAAAATCAGTTAAATTTTAGTTATTTTACTAATCTCATATCGTTAAGCTTAAGGCGCAACTACCTGAACGCATTGCCTGACGGTGTGTCAGCATTGACCAGTCTTACAAAGCTATACTTATCGAACAACTATCTGAAAGCATTGCCTGACGGAATTTCAACGTTGACTGGGCTCACAGGGCTAAACATAAGCAACAACAAATTGAGAGCATTGCCTGACGGAATTTCAGCGTTGACTGAGCTCACAGGGCTAAACATACTGGACAACAAATTGACAGCATTGCCTGACAGCATGTCAACGTTGATTAGGCTCACAGAGCTAGACTTGGATTATAACGAATTGACAACCTTGCCTGACAGAATTTCATTGTTGATCGGGCTTACAGAGCTAGAATTAAGTATCAACCGATTGACAACCTTGCCTGACGGAATTTCAGTGTTGATCGGGCTTACAGAGCTAGAATTAAGTATCAACCGATTGACAACCTTGCCTGCCCGTTTTTCGGTGTTGACTAGGCTCACAAGTCTAGGATTAAGTTTCAATCCATTAGGAGACGTCGATTTTGAAATGCTTCCAACCACTCTTACTCTACTTTGCGTATCTGGCATAACGAATTTAGTTAACCTTGCAGTTCGTACTCAGCTCACTATTTATAAATAAAGATGATCCAAGCGCTATCCGCTAGGATGCTTGCTAATCAGCACCAAACCTTGGAGCAAGAGGATCCTCCCTCCTCAAACACCATCCTGAGCCCATCAAAAAAATAAAAAATGAATACTTTATGTAGGAGACGACGCCCCATGAGACTCACACTCAGATTGTTTCCGAAAGCAAAACTTAGGAGTAGGGATGAATATAAAGAATGAGTGGTCGTGAGTGATACATAGTTCCAGAGGTTTGATATTTGTCCAAGAAGCGCTCTTGTTTCTTCAGCATTGAGAAAATAAGTTTTTCCTTTTTTAACGACATATTTAGGTCCTTTGACCGACCTTCATCTCCTACACGAAGTATTCACCTTTGATTTTTTTGGTGGGTTTAGGCTAGTTTTTCAGGAGGAGGATCGCTGGGAATGAACTTTAGGTATTTACCAGACACTCTCTTATGAGATAGAGTCTTGATAAAATTTTGATAAAAATGAGGAGCCAACTTGCAGAAATCCATTAATATTTTTATGTCGTTGAGCGCGTGTGTGATTTTCAGTTTCTGCGGCAGGAAAGGTCACGAAGAAAGATGGCAAGATCGTGCGTTAAGGGAAAATAGAAAGCTGCATATTATGAGTTGCCAATGGAAGTACCAGTGTTTTGTTCGAAATTCGCAGGAGACTACGATCAATGTTTGTAACGATGAAGATGGCACGGTTGGCTTGGAAGCAGTGGATGTCTCAATTGCTGGGGAAAATACACTCGATGTAAATCACTTATTTTGGATCTTAAATGCTCAGAAGAGCGAATCTGATTCGTCGACTTCATTTGTTATTAATCATGGAACTTATGGTTACTTAAGAGAAGGAAACAAGGAGTATTTGGGTAAAACGATTTTTAGTATCGCTAAAATTAACGGGAAGGGCAAGTTCTTGCTTAATGTTCCTGAAATAACCGAGGAGGTTTTCCAAAAGGAGATTTATTGTAAGAAAATATGATGGCAAAATTGTATTAAATCATGCACCAGGTTCCGTCAACCACCCACCCCTAGAGCCACGGCTTGAACAGCAGAAATTTATTTTCGGAAAATTGAGGCAGTCAACGAGTTTCTCGTGATGGTTTCAGGGTCTACCTCAAAGTAATGATTCCCTGTGGCTGGCAGCAGCTGCGTAGAATAGTGCTGGATTTCACCAACACTGAGCCACCCTATTTCACCTAAATTGAGCCACCCTATTTCAGGCAACTGAGCCACCTGATTTCACCTAAATGTGAGCCACCTTGCGGCCCCTACTCGCCTAGAAGCGGCGGCAGCCCTAAACTCTGCGTCCTTACCAACGCAAGAGAGACAGAATGCCTAAGAAGAAAGTGACGAGGACAAAAGGTCCAAGAATGATTAAGGAAATTTTACGTCTGCGAGCAATGGGTCTTAGTGGTCGAAAGATTGCCCTAGCCCTCGATTGTTCCCGAAATACGGTTGAAAAATATCTCAAGCAAGCCGGAGATATTGCTGCTGTTCCCGAGGCTGACTACCATGCTCCATGGTCCAGTAACCTTGATTGGCAAGCCGTTCACGCCAAGACTAATCGCGGCATACCTCTTTCTGAGATTTGGGAGACGAGCGGGTTCTCAGTTCCATATGTTTCTTTTTGGAGGGAGTACCGTCGTCGTTTTCCTAACGTACCCCTAGATTTTCATAAGGATCATCCACCGGGAGAGCGATGTGAGATTGATTATAAAGGTGATAGTCACGGCCTTGGATATTACGATCGAAGAACCGGGGAGTTTGTTCCCTGTCGTCTATTTGGTGCCGTCCTCTGCTTCAGTCAGCTCTTCTTTCCAAGGGCCACTCTCAGTGAACGTCGAGAAGACTTACTTCAGTCGATGGCCAATGCGTATTCTTACTTCGGTGGCGTCCCGCTCACGTCAGCAGTCGATAATGCAAAAGCTTGCGTGTCTCGTGCGCATCGGTACGATCCGGACTTAAATCCTGAGTTTGCTTTTTTTTGTGAGGGATTTGGAACGGCTCCTCTTGCTATGAGACCTGGCAAGCCGAAAGATAAAAACCTTATTGAAAATGCTCTCGGAGTTTTTTG
>PLEQ01000504.1 GCA_003136475.1 Deltaproteobacteria bacterium | reverse complement strand
TATTTGGATGCAAAAGGCCATCGGCGAAGATGGTCCTATGCGGCGCCAAGCACTCGAAGGCGCAAACTGCAGCGTTAGCACAGTCCCGGATCTTAAAGCCCTCCGGGAAGCGCTCCTCCGCGACAAGTTTTCAATTCTCCTCATCGCAGCGGACTCGGACCGCAAAGTCACCCGCGACCTGATTCTAAGCGCTCGAGCTATACCTGAACTCTGGGGAGCTCGATTTATTCTTCTCACACAGAATCATGATCCCGTGACCTATGAACTCGCCGCTTGCCTAAGTTTCCGCGACATTATTCCAAGCGCGCTGCCTGTTCGCGAATGGGTGGCACGCGTCATCTACTCAGGTTCTGGCAAAGACCTCATGATCCTTGATACTGCAGAATGCCTAGCCATCCAGAGCCCGGCCACGGTCGAAGTCCCAGCCCGACTCATCTGGCTGAGCTCGCAACGCGTGAACCTCGAATGTCCTATAGTTCCCGAACTCGGAACCGAATTATCGCTGAGCGGAGCTCTCGTTCAAAAATTTGGACTGTCCCACATCCCCATCAGGATCGAAGCTGTCACGGAAGAACATCTTACCTATCGCTTTTCAGTCGCTTTGACCGGTCGCTGGTCGCCGGTTCCTCCCCTACCAGAAGGTATGCTCCCACTCTTACTGACGAAGCTAAAGGAAGCAGCTCCCACGCCACGCTATCGACTTTTTCTCGCTGTGAAGAGCGGACCCGTTCGGGCTTTGCTGACGCGCTTTTTTAGACATGGACCTTTTTTATGCAAAACAGCGCTTTTTGTAAAAAATCTGGCAGCGGAAGCTCGCTATTTCACACCGGACCTTGTGATTATCGACGCGGAGTTTTGCGTTGGTAATTATCAAGCTATTTTTGAAGACATGCTGAACACTCTCGGGGAGCAAACGCGGGTTATCGTTTATGATCCGACAGCCATCGCTAAAAGTACCCATGTGAATACCGGCTTTCCCAATCTTTTTTTTCTGAGCACGCTCGATGACCAAGCGCTCGATCATTTTATACAAAAACAGCTCCTAACGCTGACCAAACCTTTGACGATGAGTGATCCCGACGCCTGCTTCCTCGATCCCCAGACGGAACTCTCTTTCGCCACCGTAGGCTGCCCAGGGCTGATTACAAGCCTGCATTCGCATGCCATAGAACTCTCACTTAAAACCAAACTTAAAAAATTTGCTCTGGCGCGTGTGAGCTCCCCAATATTGGAGCACTTCCTTAAATTGCAGCCATGGATCAAGATCTTTGCTATCGAGAACACGACACCGACCCAGACCCGCACCAAGGGTTTTTTTGTAGATCTCAATCACCAGCAAAAAACCAATCTCGGGACGGGTCTTATCCGCCGCTTCGAGAAAAAGCTGGCAAACTATACCTTCATGGTCAGTTCTTCCAGCACGATCGCACCCGAAAGCGCTTCGCCTGCAACGTTTCCTGAAAAAACGGAGAGCCTCCCACCTGAGTTAGAGGCGACTGAGCTCAGCTCCGCTATTCTGTCGGTTCCGTCAAAAAAAGAAGCAGAAGACTGGGAAACTGAGCTCAAGNNCAAGATCCCCGAAACTTCCAAAGTGTCCCGCGTCCGTCGACGCGACTTGGAAATCAACAAAAGCGTAATGTATCTCATCGTTTTTGCAGTGCTTACATTCTTAGTGCTAGCCATACTAGCTGTGGCTATCCCGAAATTTACACAAAACTACAAAAAATCCGGTGACGTCTACTCACGGCAATTATTGAAATTCATGAAGAAAAAACGCCCTCTCCCACCGTCTCCACCACCTCGTACCCGGGGTAGCCATTAGAAGAACGCGATTTTCAGGTTTGAGACTAAGGGCCTATCCAAAGATGCTTTGTCATTCCGAGCGCGAGCCAGGAATCGCAGTCTTGGCTCTTTCCACCTACAGAGGAGCAAGTCTGCGATCCCTCACGGAGCCTGCCCTGAGCGCAGTCGAAGGGTGCCNNAACTCTAAAGGTAAGGAATCAAAGGGCTTCAACGAATTTAATAAGTTTGTTGAGATCGATCGGTTTTTGAAGAAGGCCAACGGCCCCCATGTCGGTGATTTCCTGCTCACTGAACTCACTATAGGCGGTCATGACGATCACAAAGGGTAGCTTCTGGTGCTTTTGACGGATTTCTTTCAACAAAGTGAGACCATCTTTTTTGGGCATGCGAATGTCCGTGATGACCACATCGATAACATCAGCAAAGACCTTCTCGAATGCCTCACTACCGTCCGCCGCAGTAGAAACGGGGTAGCCTTCCATTTCAAAAGCAAACGCTAGAATCTCCCGAATGCCTTCCTCATCATCAACTATCAGAATCTTTTTTTTGGTCTTTTCATCCATATCCATCTTCTACAAAATACCCACACCGTTCTTCCGTATCGGAATCCGTTCCCAAAACCTTAGAAAAATCTAAGCCTCAGGTCTGACAGCTCTTGCAGCGGCCATAAAGGTCGAGCCGATGTGAGGTCAAAACATAAGCTCTTTCAAGAGCGATCTTCTTCTGCAACAACTCAATTTCCGCATTTTCGAACTCATCAATCCGCCCGCAACCCACACAGACCAGATGGTCGTGATGCATGCCGGGCCGCGAAATCTCAAAAATGGCCCGTCCATCCGCAAAGGAGTGTTGGTCCACCAAGCCAGCATCTTTGAGCAGGTTCAGAGTGCGATAGACCGTTGCCAGACCGATCTTGTTACCCCCACCGCGCACCTTTCGGTATAAAACTTCGGCATCGACATGCTTGGAGAGTTTCAAAAAATAACTGACAATGATTTTCCTTTGCTTAGTCTGTTTCAACTGATGTCGTGACAGATAGGCATCGAGGGCATCCCAAAACCAAACTAAACTTTTAGTGTTCTCAGTCATTATATCCTTTTATTTTTCACAAAACACCTAAAGTACTCTCGAACTAAGGTTATAGCAGCATGAGGCCCGTTGGCAGCGAATCCCCCAACAAGAGCGAAAGCATCTGGGAGTCTTGCGGCGTATAGGTTTCAATCATCGCGACGTGAGACGAGAGACTCCCCGTCGCAGTCAGTTTCTCCACCACTTTATGGCGCAGGAATTCTGGAATATCGAGTTCGCGATCGTCGATGAGCCGACAGGCATTCGCAAAAAAATTGGCAAGACCACTATACTCGGTTCGTGTGAGATCGAGACGCAGCAAACTTTCTAACCAAGGCAGGATAAAACTCGGCCGCACCACACACTCCGGGCCACCATAGAGCGGCAGTCGATTAGCAATGCGGGTGAGAGCCCAAATTTTCTGTTCCCGGTAAACTGCTGACAACGGAATTTCTGAACTCAGCCACTGCCCCAAAGCTATTTTTTTCTGCATATCGACACGCTCCAACGCCCCGAGCAGCAGAATCATTTCTGGCGAAGCTTCCCCTCTTCTCACGAAGGGATACGCTTTGGAGAAAATCAGCTCTTGGGTTTTACGATCGAGACCACCAGCGATGCGACGCCAGAAGATCCACCACTGATTTCTTACTTTGATATGGGCTGGGAAACAGGGCCCCTGGCTAAAGAGCGGTTGAATCTCACGTATACGATCGGCGTCTGCTCGCTCACCAAAGCCGGGACGCAGAATATAACCCGTCAAACTAAACCAGGTGAGCTCGTGCTGCTCACTCCGACTGCGACGATTCATCCCCTCACGTAACGGAGGCCATAAGGCTCTTAAAGTTGCCACGTCCCATTCTTTGCGGGGACGGGATAAGACGCGCTCTAATTCCGAACTTAAACTGCTGGGACTCTGGTGGACGGTCAAGCGTTCTTTGCCAAAAAAACGGTCGACGAGTTCGTAAGCGCTTTGGCCTTGCGTCGCACTAAGGCTCAAGGCAACGGGCGCCCCTGCACGGTCATCGACGCCTTCCATCCGTGCTTGTAAAGAGAAGTGCAGACGATAACTGCTCGCCTCATGCGCCTGGCTGGTACAAAACAATTCGAGAAGCCCGCTTNNTGCATCACCCAAACGTGTTTGCAAGATGGACACCGGTTTCAGTTCCTGAAGAGCCACAAGGTCTCCGGGGTGGTCACGGGGGCGTTGCAGGGAACTATACAATTCAAAAGAAGCCTGTTGTCCCAGCAAGGCGTGCAGACCGGGTGGCGAGAGCTCCAAGACCTCATGCGCCGCAAAACCTTTGGGAACGATACAGAGTCCGAGTTTTTTTTCACCTTGCGCAACTTTAATGTAAAGCGAGCGTGGGTAGCCTGCGTGCACCCTTTGATCTTTGCGCATCTGCATAAAACCGAAGATGCTGGCTCCGCGTGACACGGCCAATTCAAAGGCATCGTTGTTTAGAACCCGGGGGGTGCGGCCTTGCCATTTTGCGATGAGGGCTGTCAAGCGCAGACGCAGCGACTCCGGCACAAGGCTGCCACCTGTATACAGGACCGCATCGACGTCCTTGCCAGCTAAAAAAGTCGCAAGATGCCGACTCACGGCAGTATCCTCAGCGTAAGGGAGTCCCCACTCTTTGAGGCCCAGTTCTCGCTGCCGAGCCTGTTCCGTGCGCTCACAGTCGGGAAAAAATCCCTCACGAATCGTTTGGATAATTTCTGAAACTTTAAGGCTGAGGGTGTGCGTTTGCCCTAAAAGCTTAGTACCGGATGCACTCTGAAGGGACAGATGGAACTCCCGCTCGTCGTTCTGCAAGCTATCCTGCAGGGCCTTTTCTTTGAGCCGCCGGCACTCGGAAACGAGTTGTGCCCATTTTTGTCCGGAAAGTTTTTCAACCCCTTGCTCACGCAATTTATTTTCTGCCAAACAGGCTAGAGCCAGATCGATGTTGTCCCCGCCCAACAGAATATGCTCGCTAACTGCGATACGATGCATGTGGACAGACTGGCTTGCCGTGTCCCAGGAATTTCTGAACAAGCAAAAATCGGTCGTGCCACCGCCGATGTCCACCACGAGAATATTCTCATCCGCTTTGGGAGCAACTTGCTCGCTCTGTAACCAATAGTAGAAAGCGGCCTGCGGTTCCTCGCAGAGGACAACATTAGACCCCAATCCTGCCAGCTCACTGGCTTGCAAAGTTAGGAAACTTGCAAGCTCGTCAAAAGAAGCGGGCACCGTGATGACAATTTTTTGCTGTTCGAGACGAAATTCCTCACGGCCAGCTGCGATTGTCTGGTTCCAAACATCTTTCAAGTGTCGTAAATAGAGGGCTGAAACGGCGACTGGTGACAAACGTTTGTCACCGACGAGCGTATCGGAATGCCAGGGTAGTATCTTCGCCTCACGATCCACTCCACCATGGCACAGCCATGATTTTGCGGAATGAATCACAAGGTCGGTGTGGGTGAGCATGCGCTCTTGCGCCAGCAGGCCCACCACGTAGGGTTCACTGAAAGTTGAATAGGGCAAACGATAGGACTCGCGTTCCTTGTTTTTGGGAATATAGCAAAATGAGGGTAGCGTCGGGGCCTCTACGAGACCCTGCGTATGCCACTGGGTGATGGCTAGCGTCTGGGTTTCTGGATTATCCGCATAGCGGTCGATGTAAGAAAGCGCACAAGACGTAGTGCCTAGATCGATACCGACTATATAGCGAAACGGACTCATCCTCCCTCGCTCTTACGCAGGTCAAATTCCAACTGCCATTTTTGATCCGATTGCGCGTGTTTCATAAAAAGTTGCAAGGTACCCACCTCACTCAGAACGGCTTCGAGCGTGACGGGAACGATTTCTTTGCGCTCCCCTGAGCTTGGCAGCGTCAACGTTAGCTCGCGACTCTCATCGAGCTGCTTTTCGGCATCGGGAACGAGGCTACCGACGGTATCCGCCCCCCTCTGAGCCGAGCTAAAAAAACGAAACTGCGCGGCTTCACCGGTCAATAAGCCAAAGCGATTCTTAATGGAAGGCAGGGCGACGCCCTCTTCTGTCCCTTGCGGAACAACACAAAGCCCTCTGAGTGCCGGTTTTAAACCGGGCACAGCAAGGCCCGCGGCTTCGAGACCAATATAGTAGGAACGCGTGGTACCCGCCTTGATGCGCACACCTTTGCCCGAAGCTTTGACGCGTGCAAAATAAGCCGCTCCAACAGCCACAGCGAGATCGAGCTGGGAATTCTCCAGCACCCGTACCTCCCGTTGACCGTTCCAGGACTTGAGCAAGGCCAGCATGCGCTCACGCAAAACGCTGGCTTGGAAGACACCGCCATTGAACAGAACAACACTAGGCTGCAAGTAATCGCAGTCTGCCGGCAAGGGGACAAATTTCTGGAGCTGGGGACTGGCTTTCAAAGTTTGGTAAGCCCGTTTCAGAAAAGCGGCAAGATGTTTGCTGATTGCAGGATCTTTTTCATAAGGTAGGCCCCACTCCAGAATGCCCAGATTTTCCTTCTCCAACACATCGGCAAGCGAACAAAACGGGAAAAAGCCCTCGATGATCAAAGCTTCCACGCGGGCGCGGGTCAAGTTTAGCGACACGGTATTGGCCACGAGTTTGGTGCCCCGCTTAGTGACCGTCACCGGAAACTCGGCAAGATCGGGTCTGCTCAGTAAGGCTTCCTTAGCATGTCGCGCTTCATTGACGAGAGAAAGGAACTGCCAGTGATCGAGCTGCACGCCTTGCTTGGCAAATTCCCCTTGCAGACTG
>PLEQ01000217.1 GCA_003136475.1 Deltaproteobacteria bacterium | reverse complement strand
ATATTATTCGGTAATTTTCATAGCCATCAATGCAGCCGAACCAGTAGTGGAAATATTTTTTTCGAGCTTCTTCTTGCTTTTGGTCATTGTGATCAAAAGCTGTCTCAATGGCATGCTTTAAATTTAAATTCTTTTCAGTCTGAACGACAGCTGTTGTGTGTCCAAGTACGAGACCTTCGTTCACATGAGCCGTTTTGTCCAGTTCCACTGAGCCGTCCCATGTTTTTGTGGGTCGTAGTAAAACAATTGGTAGTTTGGGATGTGACGTCGCAGACATAAGTGCAGCTCCTACGGACCCAACGACAATGTCTGAAACAGAATAGAATGGAACAAAAGAAACATATTGTGAAAAAGGTGCTAGAATAAAATTTTTTCTCAAAATGGCTAAGGTTTCTGCTCCTAGAAGTGGGTGAGGGCGCAGGATGATATTGTAATGTTTTTTTAGAGCCAACAGCTGGTTGATAATCTCCTGCCGAACTGGGCTTCTTTCATCAAGAAATTCCATCGCGCCAACTGTTGTCCCAAAAAATACGGTTTTCTTTTTTTTATTGATTTTATAAAAATCTAGAATATCTTTTTCATAATTCCAAGTTTCTTGATTGAAACGCGTAAAAAGAAGACTCAAATCGTACTCAGCCCCCGGTCTTACATTGGGGTTCAAAGTCACAGAATCGTAATAAACTGCATCCTCATCGACTCCATGAGAAAGAATGATGTTGTTTTTTTCTTGAAAATTGAAGCTGCCGGTGAGAAGGCTGCCGCCTATTCGGCAGTACTCCCTCTCCTAAAATCGATCTGTCAATATCCCTGTCGGGACATCCTGCTCTTAATTACAAATGCTTCATGAATGGAATCGAACTTGTAAATCTGATCTTTCTTTCGCTCTGTCTTTGGCGAGCCTTCCTTAAGCTTGCTAAAAATCAGAATGAAGTTCTTGTGCTGTGGAATCGCGTTTGCGACTTTCAAATGAGCCTGGGTATAGAGGAAGGCAAGTGGGACGACAGAGGCTTGGCTAGGGAAGACGAAAACTATTTACTGGCCATGATACGCGAGGCTTATTTTCGGGGTGAGTCTATCCGTTTTCCACTCCAAAAAATTGCCAATCAATTGCTTAAAGAATACGCGCATCAAGTTTACAAGCAGCACTTGCTGAGCTTGCTCCTCACTCGGATCTTTGTCGTTTCTTTATTCAGCGTCTTAGCAAGGCTTTTCGTAAGTTGTATTTTTCCAATCCGCGGGATCTATGTCTATGACTGGATCGCACTGCTGCTTGCGACATTTTTAGCAATGGGTCTTTTCCTGAGTGTGCAGCGTTTTTTTCCTAAATCATGGTTTTGGGAGGGCGCCTTTCAGAAAGAGGCTAAGGACTGGATTCAGTCGCTGTTTCTAGCAGAACTCTCGCCGAGATCGCCGATTTATGAATATTGGCTTAAGGTGATGAGTAAAGAGTTTGAATCTGGAATTTCCTTGCTTCCCAATAAAAAGCGTCTGCTCAGCTCCTGGGCTTCCATCAAGGAAATTGAGATGCAGAGAAGTCGAACGTTCTTTGAAGACTACCTGCCGGTGGCGGAATTTCTTGGTTTGGGTCTATCGGCTTTTTTGATTCTCGCTGTTCCTTTTTGGCATCTTATAAAGGATTAGAAGCAGGTTCTGAAAAGACAACTTAAAATATAACGTCTTATAAGCTCAATCTTGACAAATCCTATGTCAGGCTTATGTTTAGTCGACAATCTGTCACTCTCATTCAGGAAAGAAATTGTATNNTTTTTCACAAAGGGAGCCTTCGGAGTCGTGCAGTCTTCCGCCTAAGCAGGATGAAAAACACGGTGTTGGGCACGGCTGATAATTAGGGCCTGCCTGAGCTATCCCCCGAGGTAGGCCTTGCGGATGGTATCGTGTCCGAGCAGTTCTTGGGCCGTGCCTTGTGCGGCAATGCGTCCGGTTTCGAGAACGATACCGTTATGTGCGATCTCTAGAGCTTGTAGGGCGTTTTGCTCGACAAGTAACACCGTCTTGCCTTCTTTGTTGATTTGCTGGATGATTTCAAAAATTCTATCGATAATTTGAGGGGCAAGGCCGAGGCTAGGTTCATCAAGGAGCAGCAACCTCGGCTTTGCCATTAAGGCGCGGCCAATCGCGAGCATCTGCTGNNTCAAGGCTCGTCCCATAGCGAGCATTTGTTGTTCACCACCGGATAAGGTGCCCGCATTTTGTTTGCGCCGTTCCTTCAAACGGGGAAATAAATCAAAGACGTAGCTTAAATCATCTTTGTAAGTGTGTTTTGCGGTATGCGTCCAGGCGCCGAGATCCAGATTCTCTTCAACCGCAAGGTTCAAGAAAATACCCCTCCCTTCAGGAACCTGACAGATACGTTTTCTTACGATTTCGTGACTTCGCAGACCCTTCAACGACTCACCTTGGTAACGAATGTCGCCTTTAGTCGTCTTCACCAGCCCTGAAATCGCTCGCAGAACCGTGGATTTGCCGGCCCCGTTGGCACCGATCAGGGTGAGAATCTCGCCTTTTGCAATGCTGAAACTCACCTGGCTAATCGCTTGCACCGACCCGTAAAAAACTTCAACGTCGTCAAAGTCCAGGAGTGCGGTCTTAGGTTTTACTTGCAAGTTTGCTAGCATCTTTTGCCCTTCTGCCAAGATAAGCTTCAATTACGAGTGGATGTTTTTGAATTTCAGAAGGGGTCCCTTCAGCAATTTTTATCCCATAATCGAGTACTGCAATGCGATCGCAGATTTCCATAACGACTCTCATATCGTGTTCAATAAGCAAGATCGTGAGAGAAAAACGCTCGCGAATCATCCGGATCGTTTCTCGTAAATCGCGACTTTCTTGCATATTGAGACCAGCGGCTGGTTCATCCAAAAGCAGGAGCTTCGCGTTGGTTGCCATGGCGCGAGCGATTTCAAGACGCCGTTGGTCGCCGTAGGGTAAATTGCGTGCGACTGTCCTCGCTCGGTGGCCGAGTTTAAAAATTTCAAGGAACTCAACGCTTTTCTCTTCTTTATTATATTCATTCCCGAGATAGATCTTGCTTTGCAGAACAGAAGAGAAAAATCCGATCTTGGGCAGCGAGGGATTGTGGTCCATTGCGATCTTGATATTGTCTAAGACGCTTAAATCTTTGAAGAGACGAATATTCTGAAAAGTGCGAGCAATTCCTGCTTGGGTGACACGATACGGTTTAAGGCCTTGTATAGGACGACCAAAGCTTAGGATTTGGCCAGCGCTTGGTTTATAGACGCCGGTGATCATATTAAAAACTGTAGTTTTCCCAGCCCCATTGGGACCGATGAGACCAAAAATAGCACCGCTGGGAATTTGGATGCTAAGGTCGCTAACCGCTTTAAGACCACCAAACTTGATAGTCAATTTATCTAACTTGAGCGCCAAAGTGTTCAAGGCCATGAGTTCCTCTAGCTATGGAGATTTTTTCTTCTGCTTGAAATTTCGAAAGGGCAGAAATTCCCAAATCTCCTTTGTCCCAAATAGGCCATTCGGTCTAAGGATCATCATTAAGATCAAGATCATGGAGTAGATGATCATTCTAAAATCAATGTGGGTGATCTCTTGCAAGGAGCGGAGCCCTTCGCGAAGGACTGTTAGAAGGCAGGCTGCAATCACCGACCCCGTAATGGTGCCCATCCCGCCAAGCACAACCATGATGATGATATCGAAACTTTTATTGAAGTCGAAAGTCGACGGATTCAAATAACTGAGGAAGTGTGCAAAAAGTCCCCCACCGATACCGGCAAAAAAAGCTCCGATCACAAAGGCGCGGACCTTGGCTTGGGTGGTGTTGACACCCATAGCTTCGCTGGCAATTTCGTCTTCGCGTACGCCGAGGAATTCACGTCCAATCGGTGTCACAGTCAGTCGTGCGATCACAAAGACGGTAATCAACGCAAATGTGTAGACCCAACCAAATGACGATAGCGAGGGGATACCCGGCATGCCGCGAGCGCCACCTATCGCTTCGATGTTCAAGAGAAAGACGCGAATAATCTCGCCAAAACCCAAGGTGACAATAGCCAAATAATCGCCTTTTAGGCGTAAGGAAGGCAGACCTACTAAGTAACCAGCAACACTGGCGACCAGAGCGCCAATGATTAAAGCACCGATGAAAATACCTTGTTCCGCGAAGGGATGGCTCATCAGCGTGGGATAGAAACTTCGGAGGCTTGTCGTTAGGAAAGCGGAAGTATAGCCACCGATTGCCATGAAGCCTGCATGGCCCATAGAAAACTGACCGGTAAAGCCGTTGACAAGATTCAGGCTTACCGCAAGCACAACATTGATTCCCACATAGATCACAATGCTAAAGTAATAAGCATTAACCAGCGGAGTCGCAAACCCACTGATGGTCCAAACCACTGCCAACGCCACAAGCCAGGGCAGGTTACGCGTCAGCCCGGAACGTTTGACTTGCATTTTTTCAATTGCCAATAGTTTGTGTGAAAGTTCCACTCTTTTTCCCATCCTTTCAACTTATACCTTTTCCGTGGTTTGCACTGGAAACAATCCAGTCGGTTTGAACAGAAGAATGAGAATGAGAATCGCAAAGGCCAACGCATCGCGGTAGGTCGAAAGCCAGTAACCAACCAGGAATTCTTCAGCGAGGCCGAGAAAAAGAGCCCCGACCACGGCACCCGCAACATTGCCGATGCCGCCAAGAACCGCAGCGACAAAACACTTCAAACCAGGCATGACACCCATCAACGGTTCAATTTTGGGATAAACAAGGCCGACAAGGACCCCCCCAGCTCCCGCCAGTGCGGACCCTAGCATGAAGGTGAAAGAAATCACCCTGTCCACGGGAATTCCCATCAAGCCAGCCAGGTCATGGTTGAAGCTGACTGCCCGCATCGCGCGTCCAAAGCGGGTTCTAAAAATGATATATTGAAGAATCACCATCAAAGTTAAGGATATGAGTAATACTATGATCTGCAAGGGGTTGATCTTTAGGGCGCCAATCGACCAGTCTGCCGTTGGGGCATAAATTTGTGGAAAGAACTTCGGATCCGAGCCGAAAAAAAGCTGGCCCGAGAATTCGAGAAACATGGAAACACCGACCGCCGTAATCAAGGCATTGATCCGTCTCGCCTTGCGTAAAGGTCGGTAAGCGATGCGCTCGATGGCAAAACCGACAATTGAACACACGCCCATCGCAAGCAGCATGATCGTTACTAAAGCTACGAACGAAGAATTTCCGCCCGGAAAAAAGTAACGAGATCCAAAAAATCCTACGAAAGCACCGAGCATGTAAATATCACCATGCGCGAAGTTGATCAGCTGGAGGATGCCAAAGACCATCGTGTAGCCAAGGGCAATCAGTGCATAGATGCTTCCAACAGAC
Organism: Deltaproteobacteria bacterium; assembly: GCA_003136475.1. Classification (GTDB taxonomy): domain Bacteria; phylum Bdellovibrionota_B; class Oligoflexia; order Oligoflexales; family Bog-1112; genus BOG-1112. Next base: position 12,375 of record PLEQ01000217.1, on the reverse strand, counting down.
ATGCCATTGATGATGTGTTGTAAAAATTCAATCATAATTTTATCGACTGCGGGCTAACGGTTGTTAAATATTTGAACTCACCTTTTTCAACCTGCAGGATTACCGCAGACTTCACGGCATTGCGATTTTGGTCGATCGTAATCTGATCGGTGACGCCCTGGAAATCCTTGGTATTGGCTAGTGCGTCACGAATATCCGTCGAATCGAAACTCTTAGCGCGTTTCATGGCATCCGCTAGAATCATCACGGCGTCGTAGCCCATCGCGGCGAGTCCGTCAGGAATTTCATGGTAAACTTCCTTAAACTTACTGGTGAAATTGACCACACCGGGCGATTTATTCTCAGGTGAGTAGTGATTCGAAAAGTAGGCGCCTTCGATCGCAATACCACCGATTTCTTTGAGCTTTTGTGAGTCCCAACCGTCACCGCCCAAAAGTGGTACATTGAGCCCAAGTTCGCGAGCCTGGCGGGCGATCAGTCCTACCTCCGTGTAGTATCCGGGGATGAAGAGAGCACCGGGTGCCTTGGCTCTTATTTTGGTCAGTTGCGATTTGAAATCAATGTCGCCGGCACCGTAGCTCACATCTTCAACAATCTCTCCTCCGAGCTTGGTAAAAGTTTTGATGAAATAGTCTGCAAGCCCCATGCTGTAGTCGCTTTTTACATCCCGAAGCAAAGCGGCTTTGCGGATCTNNCGGATCTTCAAATGTTCGTAGGCAAATTGCGCCATCACCGCACCCTGAAAAGGATCGATGAAACAGACTCGGAAAATATAGTCGCCCTGCTGGGTTACTTTCGGATTGGTTGATGACGGGCTGATCATGGGGACTTTATTCTTTTGGGCAATTGGCGCCATAGCTAAGCTACGGGAACTCGCAACTTCCCCGATCACGGCTGTCACCTTATTTTGAGTGGTGAGCTTTGTAATTGGGGTTGCAGCTTCGTCAGGTTTCCCTTGGTCATCCATGGTGGTAAGCGTGATCTTTTTGCCTTTGATGCCACCTGCCGCATTGATTTCATTAATCGCAAACTCAATGCCTCTGTGGGTGGAGACACCAAAAGTGGCTTCCGATCCTGTCATCGAACTCACTTCACCGATGCGAATAATGTTATCATCGGAGGGATTCGGAGCTGTTTGTTGGGCCTCAGTTTTTGAAGATGGTTGAGTTGAGCAACTGTCGCAACCCGACAGAGTAAAGAGTCCCATGAGATAAGCGGTAATCAAGAAATGGCTTTTCCACGACGAACTTAGTCGACTCATAAGGAATTCTCTCCATTTGCCTTCAAAGAAACTTTAAATTTTTCTATGATGAATGTGAAAAATTTCTCATACGACTTATGGATTGTCAATTAAAACATATAGTTAGAGCCAATTTGGCCAATATATAGAAGAAGAGGAGTGCGGAGCGGGCGAAGCTAGGTGTCGCTACGGCTCTAATAGAAAAGATGAAAAGAATCATTGTAATGCGTCATGGCAAGGCGATGTATGAAGCGATCGATTGGGAACGTTGTCTTGCAGTCGAAGGTCAAGACGATGTGCGTTGGACAAGTATTGCAATTTTAAACCAACGCGATTGTTTGCCGCAGTGGATACTGTGCAGTGCGGCAAAAAGAACCCAGCAAACTTTAGAAATTTTTTCAGAATTTTATTTGAACAAGAAATGCCAGATTTTTCTCGACCCCTCTCTTTATCTTAGCAGGTTTAATGACCTTAGGACGCTTGTAGCAAAGACCCCGCCTGAGGTGGAGAATCTTATGATCATTGGTCACAATCCCGTTTTGTCGGAATTTGTTTCGCGCCTTGTAAAAGATTCCATAGTTCTGGGATCCGCAAATGCCGCGATACTTCAGTCTTCGGTACTCGAGAGCGAGTGGCAGAGCGTTCTTTATGAGCCCTGGGAATTGAGCGCGCTATTGAAGCCCGAGAGCAACTAGAAAGCTCTAAACGATAAGTACTTGGCAAGAGTTTCGAGATTGCTGCGATCAGGGGATGAGGGAAAACAGCGCTTCAGCATGGCCAAAGGTATGGCAGTCAAATCACGGGCGCGTTCAAGTGTTAATTCAGCGGTTTTATATTTTTGAACAAAATAGGAGATGCGAGCGATTTCGTCGCGGGAAAAGACACCTTTTGCATACAAAGCTGTCAGCTCAGAGCGTTCATCCTGGGATAGGAAATTCTTAAGGAGAATCAAAGGGAGGGTTACCTTGCCCTCTTGCAGGTCGATGCAGCTCTTCTTTCCCATCATGTGATCGTCACCCAGAAAATCAAGCGCATCATCGATGAGTTGAAAAGCAATACCGATTTTCAAGCCAAACTCTTCGAGCCCTTCGATTTGTTCGGGAGAACACGTTCCCAGGAGACCGGCACATTTGCAAGCAGTGCCGATCAGAACAGCTGTTTTGCCAAAGAGAATTTTAAAATAAATGTCTTCGTCAATATTGAAGTTAAACACATTCTCGAGCTGCAGAAGCTCGCTTTCACTCATGTAGCGGATGGCTCTTGCGAAAGAAGAGACGATGGTCAAATTCTTAGTCTCCGCCATCATCTCACTCGCACGGGCATAAATTAAGTCACCCAAAAGCACAGCGGATTCGTCGCCCCAGATAGAATGGACCGTCGGTTTGTTGCGACGCAGCGTACTATTATCAATGACATCATCATGCAGAAGGCTAGCGGTATGCACGAATTCGCTGACCGCAGCCATGGGGAATTTATCGGGTCCGTCGTAGTTGACTAACTTGCAACTGAGCAGATAGAGAGCTGGCCGGATCATCTTACCCGGAGTGGTAAAGAGTCCACTCACCATCTTTTTGCCGATGTCCGTTTCACAGGGCAAGTATTCAGGGATTTTTTGAAGGAGGATCTCGAGTTCGTGAGCAACNNGGATAATCCATCGGAATTAATAATTTTTTCTGTAGAACAATCCAAGTTCTTCTGCCGACCAGTTTTTATTGCCAATGGGAAGCTTTCACAAATACATCCAGCCGTCAGCTTGCCTAAAGAAGCGTTTTATGCTACTCAATAAAATTGCTGACAACGCTCTTTTTTGAAGTCCGATTCGTAGCTTATTAATCCAACCTAAACAACAATTTTCGAGACTTAGAGTCTTACCCATAGGATGACATCATGGCAAGTCGATTGTCGGAAGAGTCTTTACCTGCAATTTATAATAGCGGCTGCAGCGGCCTAGCGTTCAATCGTAATAGCTTTGAATTAAACCATTTTTGGGAACGTGTCGATTTTGACCAGGTGCTTGCGAGCCCAGACCCTTCCCGCGTGATCTCGGACCTGAGCACGCAGCGTCTCTATTACTCGCTGCTGGAAAAAGGTCCTGGTGACTGCCTCGAAGTTCTGGCCCACATCAGTAATGAGCAGTTTCTTCGCATACTCGACTATGATGTTTGGCGCCAAGACGAGTTTTTGCCACAACGGGCCCTCTATTGGGTCGACCTTCTGCGTAAAGTGAGTCCACGGAAAGCTTATGAACAGTTCCGCGGACTCGAAGAGGAGTACCAGCTCAGCACGCTGTCTTCCTTGATTAAGGTATACGATCAAGAAGCTTACGAGCAAATGACCGACGTGGATCAAGACCGCCTTTATCGGCTACCGGCTGATGCTTTGTTCTATTCTATTGAATCCAACGATAGTGAAATTCGTGACAGTGTGCAGGGTCTTATCGAATGCGTTATGGCTAACGACATGAATTATGCCATGTCTCTGCTCGCGCATGCCGCCTACGTGCCACCCAACGAATCCGTGCACTCCCTACAACAGTTCCGTAGAGCACGCCTTGAAGAAGACGGCTTTGTTTCCTACGAGGAAAGCATCACCTGTTTTGCAGAGCTTGATCCCGTCCAATACAAGATGAAGTGGCAACCTCTTGCCCACCACCTGCATGATCTCATGTCTTTTAGCAGCTCGCAGGATAAGCTTTTCTTGGATGAAGTCCTATTCTACGTAGGTGCTCACCTTTGGAGCGAAGAGCAAAGCAAGCGTTTTGAGCAAGGTTTGGTCAGTTTGGCCAATAATCTCTGTGCCGCTGCTCAGATTGAAGCTGATGACATTCAAACGCTCAAGTTTATTTTCACGAACGGCAAAGCCCTCTGCTCCTTGGGCCTCGAATATCTTTCCGATGTCGATATCAAAAGAGGTGCCGAAATCTTGGGCTCTGAGTTTCCAAAAGACCTCTTTCGTATCGGTCTGAGTTTGATTCGGTGCCAGCAACGTAAATTTGTAAAGGCACTTTGCGAAGTGAAAGTCGTCGCAGGGGCCGAGCTCTTTAGTAAGTATTTCATTCTTCAGAAATACGCACTCATGCTGGACTGGTTGGATAAAAATCTGCTCGAGATACTAGGTTTTGAACAATGCGAAACTCTTAAAGGCCTCTTCAATCGCTTTCCGCAATATCCGAGACTGATTGCCGATGCCTCTAGAGTGAACCGTGTATCCTTCTTTCCCATTGCAAAGGTTGAAGAATTAAAAATCGTCGAAGAGATTATCAACAGGATGGTGTTATGCTTGCAAATAAACAGCCAGTCTTAAGTCTGGACGAAAAAGCCGATCTTACGCGCATACTGAATACGAAATATGCAGCTTTTTTGGATGGTCGAACCTTTCAAATTACAATCACCAGCGATTCCTATCTCGTCCAGGTGACTTTATGTCTAAGTGATGCTGCAGAGCGTTTTTATTACCCGGTGCACGGACGGGTCTCTTGTAAAGAATACAATTTAACAGAACGAGAAGCGGTAATGCTACTCTTGGATTATATGGATTGCTATTTCGACGAGTTTTTTAAAGAACGTGGTGAACTCTACCTCACGATCGACTGGTCTAAGCNNGAAGGGGCAGATCCAGGATCTTGAAAAAGAACGGCTCGCTGAAGCCTACATGCAGAATCCCAGCGTCTAAGTTAGACAATTTTACCGTCATCGTTGGCGCTGACACGATTCCGACCATTTTCTTTGGAGTGGTAGAGGGCCAAATCCGCTCTGGCAATTGCATCCTCAGCTTTTTCCATACCAACTTTGATTTGAGCGGCTCCTAAACTCAAAGTCACCGGGATCGTATTTTCACCAAAGACAAATTTATTTGCGGCGAGAGCCTCTCGTAGTTTTTCCGCTACGATCACGGAATCATGCAAATCGGCTCCGGGCAAAATGACCAGAAATTCTTCTCCTCCGTAACGACACACCACATCCGTCTTTCGGCAGGTATCTTTGATGACTTTGGCAACGGTCGTCAGAATATAGTCGCCCGCAGGATGCCCGTAGGTATCATTTATTTTTTTGAACTGATCAATATCAGACATGAGTACCGAAATAGAATAATCTTCACCTTCACCCACCATCTGATCAAGAATGGCCGGTAGATATTGCTCAAAATGCTGCCTATTATACAGACCCGTCAATTTGTCGGTGATGGATTGTGTTGCTTTTACGGTGTACTTGTTTTGAAGGTTGGTTTCCGCAGTAACATCCCGAATCAGCAAAAAGACGCCTAATTTTTTACCTTCGGTAATGAAGGGAAATACACCGAGAATGAGATTCAGATTTTTTTGATTTTCAGTATCTCCGTGCACTTCATCGATCCGGGTTGGATGCTCGTGGCTGATAAGGTCCGCAACTGGGACAATTTTCCCACCGATTTTGAAAGTCAGTACGTCATCGAGCTTCTCTGTTTTGAGGATTTGCTTGGTTTTTTTGCGCACCAAAACGCCAAATAGCTGGTTGCATTTGACAACTTTGCCGGTCGGTTCGACGAGGACGAACGAATCAATCATGGCGTGACAAAAATAATCGTAAGGCTTAAACGCCTCGATCAGTTCATTTTTTTGTGTATCGTCGGCCATGAACTCGTCACATTCCTTTATTGCAGCGTTAGCCAGCCAAAAAATTCATCCTCTAGCTCTTCCATCTCCATAGGCGCTCCACATTTAGGGCAGGGGACGCGAGGGAGAGTCTTAGTTCCGAGACTTGTAGGCATATTTTCTCCGACCTTGAAGAGCTGCAGCTTCTCAGCTCCACAATTTTCACAGGCATAGCTCGCATAAACCGATTGAATATCACAATGACCTCGAAAGTTCGGAATCATGTTCATTTGGTTGACAATTTCCGGGGTGCACTCCTCTAACTGGATCGTGCGGCCCTCTTCAAAGGAGCGAATAAAATTGATCCAAACCCGTACACCCAGACTGTTAATGCCAGCGATATCACGAAGGTTGAAAGTACAGCTGGTGCCCACCTTGTCATCAAGCTCTGCAAGCGTCACTTCAGCGTCCTCATTTATTTTGCCATTGAAATAGACGATCTCCCGCTCCTGTTCTTTTGCAATTCTGTAGTTGAATGCCATTGAGCCTAGAGCCTTTTCCATCGCCTAAAACTGTTCTTCAGCCCCAGGCTTTTCGGAATACGTGTGGGTATCTTGAGTGGAAATCATAAATTTAACTTAAATTACAGAGGCTTGTTCTTGAGTCTGAATCTTAGGCGCGGTTCTCTGCAAGGTAGGGATAGGAGTCCAAGTAGCCCTTTAATTTCTTAAGAAGGTTATTGGCTTCCTCTTTTTTCAAGAGTCCAAGCTTTTTCGCTTCTCTAATCTGACGCCCATAACTCTGAACGATCTGTTGCATCTTGTAATTGCGACACACGAGCAGCTCGCTGATAGGATCACCTTTGGTGGTTTTCGAAATTTTCCAAGAACCATCGCTCTTTAAAACAACCTCCACCTCATTGATGGCGCCAAAAAGATTGTGCTCGTTGGCTAAACTTTCCTGGTACGCCCCGACTAGGAAGAACCCAAGATAGTAGGGCTCGCCATTCGGTTTGTGCAGATCGATCTCGGTTTTTTCGTTCCCGACGTCGGAGTAGCGCTCAATGCAACCATCGCTGTCGCAGGTAATATCGACAATGGTCGCCCGGTGTTCAGGTTTTTCGTGATGTCGAGAAATTGGCAGAATGGGAAAGAGCTGGTCGATAGCCCAGCTGTCAGGTATCGATTGGAAAATAGAAAAGTTAGCCAAATACTTTGCGACCTTTAATTTCTGTAGGCCGACGAACTCTTCTCCGGAAGCTTTTTGGGCAGTTTCCAGCTGCAGAGTGCGCAAGCAAATCTTGTGGAAGAGCTCTTCAGCAAATGCGCGCTCTTTCAAACTTAAATAACCGAGATTAAAAAGCGCAAAGAGATCTTCGTAGAGCTCCACCGCATCATGGTAGTACTCGACATAGTTCTTGCTGTTCATGTTGTCCAAAATAAAGGAAAACTCGCGAACGCTCTTGTGGACTTCACCCAAGGTCGGCTTGAATTTGGGATCCTCTATGCCATCGAGGGTTTCCTCACCCTGCACTTCGCGAACATCTGTGACAATCACGGAGTGGTAGGCAGCAATCACACGTCCAGACTCCGTTACGATGTTGGGACACTTGACTTTCTCACTTTGACAAACTTCCCCGATCACATAAACGGCGTCATTGGCAAACTGCTGCAGGCTATAGTTGGCACTTGAAGTGGCAGAACTCTGACTACCATCGTAGTCTACGCCGACACCCCCACCAATATTGAGATGGCAGGGATCAAAGCCAAGTTTTACAATTTTGGCGTAGACGCGAGCGGCTTCCCTTAAGGCATTTTTGAATTTTTTAATTGCGGTAATCTGTGAGCCGATGTGAAAATGCAACATCGTCAGCTTTTCTTTAAGCTCACAACTTTCAATCATGCTGAGCGCGTGCATGATTTCGATGATGGTCAGCCCGAATTTGGAAGTTTCGCCCGAGGACTTTTCCCACTTGCCGGAACCGCGACTGTAGAGACGAATACGCAGTCCCAGTTCAGGCCAGGCTTCTTTGGGCAGTTTGGTATGTTTTATTTGGTTGATAAACATCTGAAGCTCGTCCGGTCCTTCCACAACCAAGACGGTCTTACGTCCCATCGAGGCTGCTAGAAAGGCCAGTTCAATAAACTCCGTATCTTTAAAACCATTGCAAATGAGGAGGGCATTTTTATGGATAGAATAACTGAGGGCGGCCATAAACTCAGTCTTGCTGCCGACTTCAAGGCCCCATTGCACCTCGCGACCGCACGAAACGATGGCATCGATAAACTCTTTACGCTGATTGACTTTAAATGGAAAAACTCCATAGTGCTGAGCAGGATAGTTAAATTCAGCTTGGGCGTTTTTGAAAGCCTGATGCATCGAAACCATTTGGCTCCGGATAATTTGGGGAAAGCGCATGATTAAAGGCGTACGAATATTGAGCTCTTTCGCTTGAGTCACAATATCAAACAACGGTATACTGTTCTCGCTTTTGCCCGTTGGGTGACAAACGACGTTTCCAGTTTTAGCGATGGAAAAGTAACCTGCTCCCCACTCATTGATACCAGTAGCTTCGATAGTTTCGTTTACTTGCCTTATTCCCATGGAATATCCTGTGCCCCCTGAACTAAGAAAGTTGTATTACGGGTGTTTAGTGATGAATTTAAAAGATCAGACAGTTAAATCAATATTTTTAAAAAGCGGGATCTAAAAACAGTGAAAATCAACTCAGGTTCCCTCCGCGGAATGGGCATTATAATGCCGAAGAACAAGATTACAAGACCTACTTTATCTAGGGTCCGGGAAGCTGTTTTCAACATTTTGGCTCCGTACCTTCCCGATGCGGTTTTCTGGGACCTCTTCTCCGGCTCCGGGGCTGTCGGTCTCACAGCTTTGAGCCACGGTGCAAAGGCCTGTCTCTTCGTCGAAGAAGAGCGAGCCGCCGTCGCAGCCTTGCGCAGGAATATTGAAGAAGCGAAACGACGGATCATGAATGACGCGCAAACCCAAGTGTCGATTTCTATGTTGGCAATCGATCTCCAAAAAGCTTGGCCACGTCTCTCTCGCCTAGCTCCGCCGGATCTTGTCTGGGCCGATCCTCCCTACAGTGAGAGCGTCCAATGGGCCGCTAAGCTCAAGCTGCAACTGGCAAAAATTGCGCACCCAGGCTGCATTCTAGTGCTGGAGTTGCAAAATACAGATCTCGAGGCCGCAGGTGAAAGCTTTTTATTGGATCCAGTCTGGGAAACAGTTAAAACTCGAAAGTATGGTGGCATCTCGATAGTCATTTGGAGAAAGCACAGTGGTGAAGTTCATCAATAATCACGGCACCGGGATTTATGTGGGAACATTCGATCCGCTGACTAACGGTCACTGTGACATCATAAGACGAGCGAGTCTTCTGTTTAGCAAGCTGATCGTAGCAATCGGAGAGAATCTCCAGAAAACACCCTTTTTGACAACGCAGGAGCGAGTCAGCATCGTCGCGGAAGTTTGTCGCTCCCTCAATGACAATATCCAAGTCAGAGCTTTTAAAGGTTTGGCGGTCAATTTTGCCCTTTCGGAAGGAGCGNNACAAATGGCTATGATGAACAAGAATCTGGATCCCCGCATCGAAACGATCTTTATCCCGACCAGCCAAGACCTCGGACATATCTCCTCCTCGCTTGTCAAAGAAGTTTCCCTTATGGGTGGAGATGTTTCGCGACTCGTTCCCAATCTGGTATTTGAAAAACTCAAGGAAAAATCGGCATACAAGTAAGTCTCATCCCATTTTTGTAGCCACCTATTTCTGACGGCTGGAGCTTGTACTTAACGGACTTGTTTGCGGGTTTGTGAGGTCTTGACCGTCTGCAGCTTTCAGGTAGAAGTGTAGATACAAACTCGTCTCCATATCATTCGTAGTGGATTTTCTTATCAGCGGACCCAAGATCGGAAGAGAGTTGAGGAACGGAATAGAACCCTCTTGCTGACCGTCACTTTTAAATTGAATGCCACCCACTATTGATGATTTGTCTAAGGGCAGTTCGATTTCACTAGCGATTTTATTTTTGTGTATTTGGGAACCCCCTTTTGATGAAGGGTTCGCAACGGTAAAAGAATATTGCAGACGGACCATCTTAGCTTCAAAAGGAAAAACTTTTATCTTCAAATCAAGGCCTAAGTCCTTCCATGCGTAGGCACGTGGGTAGGCTTGCAAACCTTCCGTCGTGTCCTTGCTAACCAGAATTTCTGAACCGCTTTGCAAGTGTGCTTCAGCGCCACCGACTAGAAAAATTACCGGCTCACCGATGATCTTAGCTTGCCGAGTCTTAAGCGCAGCATGCAATTGCCAATCTAAATCCACTCGAAAATTGTTTCGCGCCAAGCTCCCCCTGCCATCGAGGCCCGTCTGCAGTCCCAATTCGCGCGCAGCGCTCTTCTCTAAGACGATAACCTTTGAAAACAAAAGATAAGATTTGGCGTGCCAGTCCTTTTTACAAACGACTAAGAGATTTTTTTTGAAAAAAGGTGATCCGATAAGGTGCTCAGCGATTTTTCTCTGATTTTTCTCGGTGAGGGAATCGCTACACGAGGCGAGGGCTAAAATTGCACCCGTCTCTTTGACCAGGACTTCAAACTTTTCCCCAAGCAAACTCTCAATATAAATTTTAAGCTGATCGCTAGCCGCTGCGGAAAGATGGGCTTGGAAGGCGCAGGATGCTTGCGCGTCACAGATATCCTTGGTCTGGTAAAAAAGCCTAAAGTCGTCGGTGCTCCCCCGCAACTGCTCCCTTTTTATGTCAAACTGCAGACCTGTGCCCTGACAAAGCTTGGTGAGTTCCGGTAGACTCGCTAGGTCATCTTTAACTTTAGGTCTGACCTCTATGAAGTACTTAAAATCTTCATCAGGTTTCGTCTCTTGACTCAGTGCCAGAACCACAAGACCGGATTTGACCGCAACTAAGCGAATATGATCGTGATAGAGCTGTAAGTCGACGATACCCTTGCGCGAGACTTGAACACTGCTAGCTTTGGGCAAGGCAATTTTTTGCGACTCTCCGACCATGAGTTTGATCTCAGAGAAACGGTTTGGCTCTGGATCCTCTCTAAGCTCAAGCCGCTCGTTGGGACTTGCTAGAAGCATCGGCTGACTAAGCCAGAAAATCCAAAGCAGCAGCTTAATGCACATAGCCGTACTTGATCTGCGTCTCAACACAGGAGCGATAGCCAGCAGCCTTGGCTGCCGTGACGAGTGAGAGAAGGCCGTGATTCTTAGGCTGCAAGATCTCACTCACTAGCTTCGCTGATTTGAGTGGGAAACTTGCGACGATGTACGGTTCCGCTTGGATGATCACCGCTCCGATATTTTTCAAAAGACAAGGGGTACTTTCACTCGAGCCCTTTGCGAAATAAACTTTAGTGCCCGCGCTTGGCAGGGATGTAGGCTTCGCGACCCAAATTTTATTCGGTAGCGAAAGCAATATTTTGTCAGGTAGATAGCACTCGTCGCCAGTCCGTTCGGGACTTAGGAAGTAGGCGAAAATCATACCTATGATGATGCAGCTAAAATGTGAAATCAAAGGTGGCCAGCGCTCTAGAAATATTGGCACGATAGAACCTCTCCTCTGGGCGATTGAATACCGAGCAGCCCATTTTGGAGACCACGGCTCAATAAGCAGAGAGCAGGCGGTGCGCCGCCGCTAGGGACAATAAAGGACCCGGCATCCATAGGCGGGGGAATACAGACAGACGGCTGTTCGTTGTTCCAATAGGCAGAAGCTAACGTTGGGCATTCTTCAAATTGGTTCTGAAACGAGTGCGAAAGCGTACTTAAATTTTGGGTCGTCGCACTTGCAAACTTAAGTGCAAGTGAAAGCAGAAACAAACTCATGAGGGTGAAAGCGAGGGGATTCATTTTAAAAACCTTCTTATTAGGGGTCACGCTCTTCGATCGCTAAGATCCAGTTTGGCCATCGACTTTGCAGTGAAGGACTCTTCTGCTTTTTTTCAGCAGCCTGGATGTTTTGGAAAAACGGGTGTTTGCAAAGCTTTGGCAGCCGTCGAAGACGGTCTTCAAAATGACGTCTTTGGACCGCAAGCTCATCCTGCCAACCCGGATTTTGTTTGCTCAGAAAGTAATAGGCATCTTCCACATTACTCAGATTCGCCTTACGCTGCGCACAGGCTATCAGTTCAGCATCCGCCAAACTCAGTGCGGTCAAGCGTTCTTTTATTTTAAAAAATCGAGAGAGCGTCTGAAATACCAGACCCAAACAGAAAATGAGAAGGATGGTTTTATAGACTGCATAAATCCAGTAAGTCATAAGCTCTCCGAAATTTGAACTTAGAGCTTAGGCTGCATGTCGGCCACTGGCATTGTCCGCTTGGCAAAAGAGTGTACTAGAAGGGAATGGAATTTNNCAGCTTAACTGCGGATTCATTATCGAGAGCCTGATCGGATAGATTTCGGGCGAGACACAGGAAAATGAGAAGTCCACGAAACTCTTCGGGACCGAGTCGGTATTTTATTTCTCGCCAGTATTCGATGAGGGGGAGTGGAGTGCCGATGTCGTCGGTAGGAGGG
>PLEQ01000519.1 GCA_003136475.1 Deltaproteobacteria bacterium | reverse complement strand
GAGCACTGAGGCATAGAACCATTCTCAGAGAATTCATGAAAAAGCTGCCGGGTTTTATAAGTTTGTTGAAAGGAGATCCGGGGAGGAATACACCTTGATATGGCTGGATTCAAGGAGTTTTTTAGTAACGAGGAGGCCTCGATGAGTCGAAAGACGGTGATTTTTATACTGGTCGCTTTAGTATTTCTGGGTTTACTGTTTTACAAACAGCAGATTGGAAGTCGTTCTGATGAGAGGATAAAACCCGCGCAAGTCAACGAAGGAGCCGCCGAGACAGCTTTTTTGGCGGAGAACCCTGCGCCCGCAACCGAAGGTCCCCTCGCTGAGAAAGCCGGGAAGAAGCCCCCGCAGAGCGCCACGTTGCTTGATATCCTGCGTTCTCCCGAGGCCTTTTCGGTCTCAAAAGAGGACATCGAGGCCGCTCTTAAGCGTGTGACAGTGGACGAAAAAGTACTTCTCGCAGCGGGTCTCCTTCTCGGCAACACGCCGGACGGCAGAAAGTATATCGAACAAAGTTTTTCCAGAGCCAAAACACGGGGGTCTTATATCGCAATGATCCTGTCGCATCCTGAACGCGCAGACCTTCTTGCTGAGTTTCGCAGTTTCGATTCGCAGAATCTGGTTACTGATGTGCTTGAATTGAAACTCCATGGAAAAGAAGATCCCCTGCAAATCATAAAACGCTTGGAGCACATCAGGGATCTCTCTAGAGAAAAGACGATAGATTGGGATCAGACCCCGATTACGGAGTCGATGTCCCTGCTCCTGGCTGCCATGGGCTATGAAAAGGAAGCGTCGGAAGCTATCGCCTCGCTAAGTTTTACCTTGAATTTGAAAATCGATAGCTTCCCTCTTAACAAAATGAACTTCGATTTTGTTTCGAAATACATCAATGAAGAGAGTCCTGCTCGAAATGAGATGACCAGCGAAGATAAAATCAAAGCGCTGCAGGCCTTGAATCATTTCCTCGACTACCAACCCACACTGGGTGATGAGATCTTTAAGACTACGAATGATGGCTATATCGCTGACCTAGAAAAGAACTCTGCCCAATCCAAAATGGCTAGCCGAAGACTCGCCTGCGCTGAGACGATCAAAACTCAATACAACAAAGTGTTTTCAGATATGACTTATGTTGAAGCCTCGGAGTATTTTAAAGTAAGCAATAAGGAAGGGGAACTTCAAGCCCTCGTTCATCATCCTGAAATGCACACGATTCTGGAGCAGGACGGTTGTCTACCTTTCTATACGAGGCTGGCTCGGTAAGAGGCTAAGAAATTCAAGGGATCCAGCCGCATAAACGGCGTATTGCGAAGTATTCTAACCTACCGTTATTAATCAGCCATGTTTAAATATTAAACAGCCTGAGCATACGTTTTCGTACCGTTGGATGGTAGACTCCAGAAGGGACCCAGCTTGAATACACATTTAATGAAGTTCACATGTACTCAGGTAGTTTTGTGGAGTCAGATGATGGAAAAACGACGATTATTAGATTATTAATCATGGTCATGTGGTATTGTTCGACGTACGACGAATTCGAATTTGGTATTGTTCGAGAGGTCATGCAAATTTGCACGAGTCACAACTACTGAGATTAGGATTCCGAGAGAAACGACGAGAATATGGATCTATTTACTTCTATGCGGGGACTTGAGCAGCGTCGCAAACTTCTCTAAAACTCAATTCGATAGATGGGACTTTTATCGTGGCTCTTATCCCGCTTGTCATACTTTTGAGTCGTTACAGGGCTTGAGTGACCCATAAGTCTTTGCACTTCCTCTAGTGGCGCACCGACGATGTTGAGAAGGTGCCCCGCAAAGGTTGCGCGCATGGAGTGTGGTGAGTAGCGCCTAAAGCTGGCTTCTTGAATGCCCGCGTTTTTGACACAAACTTTGATGATGTAGCGCAGACCATCTCTCGAATAAGGCCTATTCGCTTTAGGTTTTAACAACGGAAATAAATAATCCTCATCCTTTAACTCGAAGCCAAGTTCTTTTAATTTTCGCATATGCTCGCTTAAGGCAAACACAACAAACTGATTAAGCGGCAACTCGTGCAACTTGCCTCCCTTGATCAGCGTGCGAAGGACCCGATGCCCGCGTACTTCACCCAGATCTTTAATTTTTAAATGCCTGATTTCAGAGGAGCGCAAGCCAGTGTAGAAGCCCACAGCGAGCAGAGCTCGATACTGCTCAAAGTTGTAACGCTTAGGGTTTAAAGCCGCAAATATTCTCTTCACTTCTTCATCGCTAAAGTCTGCACTCTCAAACTTGTTTTGATCCCGAGGCCGAGTAACCCCATAGGAGAGATCCACTTCAACGAGCCCTTCTTCAGCAAGGTGCTTACACAAGGAAGAAACAGCAGAAAGCTTTTTTAAAATGGTCTTGTTGGCTTGGCCTTTGTCCTCTAAATGTTTTTTAAAGTAGATCAGATGGTGGCGCCTGATGTCTTGGGGTTTTTGAATGTCCTTCCCGTTGAAAGCTAAAAACTCTCGGATAGCCGGTGCGTACTCGCGGGCTGTGAGCTCACTCTTATTAAGGAGAAAGCCGAGAAAGACCTTAGCCAACTCATCGGATGAGGAAGCCGAGTCCAGAACCATAAGTTCGTCCACGCAGACCTCTTTTTTAGTTTTGGTGAATTTCCCTCTTAATTGTACCCGGAAAGCTTTTCTAGACAGAACTCCCATTCTGTCTAGATTAAGACGGCTAGGATTGGATAGAGAAATTTAAAATATCGCCGTAACGCTAGTATCAGGAATTTATAGACCAAGGCAAAGTGACTTATGTTAAACTGCAAAACACGCTATCAGAAGCCTAGCGCTAAGATCGTGAACTAAATTTTTATCGGGAATTTTCAATGAGACAAAGCTTCATAGTCGCAACATTTTTATTTGTAATAGCAGGAGTTGCTACTGTCGCTCTCTCACAGTTTATAACTTCCAAAGAAGAGCAAAAAATAAGGGCGCAAAGTGCCATCTGGAACAGCTCCTTTAAAGAGCATGACACCAAAGCCTTGCTCGCTATTTTAGCTGGTGATGTGCAAATGGCCTCAGCCGGTGGCAAGTGGCGTGGGCATGAAGGAAGTGAGCAATTTTTAAGGGCTCTATTTTCTAAAAGAGCCGACATCACGTGGATCAACACGCCCGAAAAAATTGAAATCAATCCTCAATGGAAAGTGGCCTATGAGTTTGGCACCTGGGTGGAGGCCTGGAGCGAGGCTGATGGCCGAGCTGAGATTCATGGCAACTACTTTGCCATGTGGAAGAAAAAAGACAAAAACGATGCAGAACCTTGGCTTCTTCATGCAGCTATTTTCACACCGCTTCGCTGTGTTGGTGAGAGCCACTACTGTCAATAGAGTCTTCTAACCTTATCCAAAGATGTACAAAAAAATGAAAATAGAATTTAGAGAAACTCTTTCGCAAGACATACAAGATAAAATGACAAAGGGGCATCTTGAATACGAACNNAAAGAGAACATGGCATTGATATCAACTACAACGAATTTGCCTTTGTTCTTGTTGATGGAAACGATGAAGTCTTTGGCGTCTTAAATGCCTATACCGCTTTTGCAGAAATCTATATTGAGGACATGTGGGTAGCTAGAAGCGTACGAGGCAAGGGCTATGGCCGCGCTTTGATTTCTCGTTTAGAAAATCATTTTATCGATAAAGGATACAACAACATCAACTTAGTGACGAGTGCTTTTCAAGCGCCAGGATTTTATAAAAAATGTGGTTATACTGTTGAATTTATTAGAGAAAACAAAACAAACCCAAAGTTGACGAAATCGTTTTTTATCAAATATCTTTAGTTTTTAGCGCTGGCTATCAAAGAAAGGATGATAAACAATGCTTGATCCGGTTGCTCGATCTTTTAGTGAGCAAGGACTAGAAGCCCTCTCGTCAGAGCATGATTTTTTTCTAAAACTCAAGCAAGATTTTGAGCGAGAGCGGTTTCTTTGGATTGGAGATTATCGTGATTTTGCTTTGGGTTTTATTACCATGGCATCGACTCTACACGCTTTTACAAACTCAATTGCAAAGCCTGTTGGTTCCTTTGTGATTGGAAAAACGGCGACTGGAAAAAGCGAGTTTATCGAGGCTCTCACTCGACTTTTTCCAAGTGAGATCATCATTAATCTTACAAGCGTATCGGCGAAGAGTTTTATCTATGATTGTCGCATTGATCCCTATTATTTAAATGGCAAAATTGTTTTTATAGAAGAGCTTTCGGCTCTAAAGAATGAAGAGATCCAGTATTTGATTCGAGTTCTTCTCACCAAAGGTTATNNCGGGGCTTAACACGGATATCTTGCGCGATGATACGATGAATAGGCTTGTTATTTTTAATTCGGATCATTCCGAGCAGAGAACAAAGGCTGTGATTAGAAACATCAAAAATCGCTATACAAGTATTGGTATGCTAAGCCTTGATGATTACCTTGATTACAAGGCATTTTTTAAATCTCTAAAGCCCTATTCGGTTGTGATCCCCTATGTTGATGAGATCAAATTTGATGCTGCCCGTTTTGAAACGCGCAGGTCCTCTAAAATTTTTATGGATCTTCTCTCAACCGTAGCGCTTTTAAATCAGCATAACAGGCAGATTGATACTTCTGGTGTGTTGATTTCACAAAAAGAGGATTTTAACCTTCTTTGTAGCTTAATTTCTAAAGAGTGTGTGAGTCCTAAAAAATTGCTGAGTCCTTCACAATTGGCTGTACAGAAGGCGATTTGGCGCTTATCAGAAAAAAGTGATTTTACATATCGAGACATCCTCGAGGCGGAACCATTGGATGATGATGGCAAAATTTATGAGTTATCCAGTGTTAAGAAGGCTGTGCAGAGGTTGCAAGAATTTGGGCTCGTTGAGCTCGTGCGCAACGGAAAGCCCGTTTATTTTAGAAGCAAAGAGAAGGGCAGTGAGAATAGCTTTGGCGTTTTTGTTTGAAGTTGGTAAGACAATACCNNCCAAGGATGTTTTTTGGAAAGACTGCAAGGTTATAAAGACCATCGATCCTTGATTCGTAGCGAATGGCTTCGATTCCGTGCTTTCTTGCTATGTCAGATACTATATGTGTGATCGGCTTTTGTTCGTAAATATCTAGGAACGGCGCCCATTCTTCACGAACAAATTTAAAGAAATCTCCCATAAACTGTCGGTGCTCAAGTTTTTCGAAGTCTATAATTTTTGACAGTTTANNCAGCTGGAAATGTCAAATACTGATATTTTTTAAAGAATGATGTTGGAACTTCTCTTAGAACACTCTCAATGCTTTCAGCAAAATACAAAGTGGCTTGACCTTTTAAATGAAAGCGTCCAGAGGAATAGTTGGATCCTTCCCATGATAATGGCACCCGTTGATATTGCGCTCTAATTGCTCGCACTGCGGAGTCGTTGAAGTAGCTCGATGGATCAACTTCTATAAAAGTGCGATTGAGCAATGACTCGGCATGTAAAAGGGCTTTCCTAAAATCACTGTGCAGTAGTCGCGCTTCGGTTTCCTGCTTAGGAGTTAGCTTTTTGCCATTATATTTCTCAATGAGTTCTTCTAGAATGTGCAGATATTCGTTAAGATCCGATGACTTCACCATCCAAAAGGCCCTCAAGATAGTTTGCTACTGCTTCAGCCTTCTTAGAAGTTAGAAGATCCATTGGAGCTTTTCCCTTCCACTCGATACGAGGTTCATAGAGCCAGCGCTTGACTTCCTTGGTATTCCCATCAGTAAGCTCNNGCTGGATCTTATTGTTCCTTCACTTACACCTAAAATTTCAGCGGTAACTTCGTTGGAAGCACCGATCAACTCATTGAGTCTTTGAAAATCCAACTCACCGTGATCATAAATTGGCAAGTTCTGCTTTATCTGTGGGTGCATCTAGTGGCCTCCTTTCCTCTACGAGAGATTATAAGATCCTTTCGGTAAATTTACTACTATATTACAAATATTCTACGATTATTATACACCAATAAGATATTTATGTGTTTATTAGCACTCTTGAAAAGAGAATTTTTGCTGACTATGTTAAATACAGAGGCGGAGGCAGTATATTTAAGCTGATTGTCGGTGGTTTCTTGCTCTTGTTAGGTCGCTCGCTTTTGAGTGAAATTGAACGCACCAGGAGTTAGGATAGCTCTTCCTAATAAGTACTTCGACTCAATCGGACTCATTCGCTTGTTTTCAGAGTAATATTCAATCGTAACGAACCGCCAGGTACGGATCCGTATGCCTGGGTGGTGTGGGAGGGAAAGCCCGTGAGGGCCTACCTATCCCGAGTTTTCCAGTGCTAATCCACTAGCAAATCTTCCTTCAATATGGGATTTCCATATAGATACAACTTTTCCAATTTAGACCGTCATNNCCGTCAAAATAGCGCACCTTGGGTGGGAATTTTCTAGGTCAATTTTTCTCGCAAGCAAAAACGTCATTTTTCAAAAACTGCGAAGCTGCAACCCAGGCACGATTCGCACTTCTCGCGTTGTAAGCTACCCCAGCAAGTGGGTCTTGAATAGAGGGATTCATAAAGGCATGAAGGGTTTTTCCGAAAATCTGCGCCTGCCAGTCCACGCCATTCTGTGTCAAATTTTTACTAAACACGAGCAGATCTTGCATCGGTACGATCGGGTCATCAGCTCCGTGTAAGAGAAGAACTTTGGATTGAATATCCTGATTTCGTACGGCGGGGGCTTCTTCAAAGTGGCCGTAAAAACTAATAACGCCGTTCAATGCGGTTTCCGACCGTGCCAGATCCAAAGCACAGAGCCCACCAAAGCCAAAGCCCATTACTGCGATTTTCGATGTGTCGGCTTTCCCTAAGGAACAGGCAAGTTCAAGACCTTCTCTAAGACGTTGTTGTAATCTCCGTCGGTCTGCCAAAAAAGGTTGCTTGAGTCGCACGTTTTCTTCCTTCANNAAACGTCGAGAGCAAATCCAATAAAACCCCACTCGCTTATTCGTAGAACAGCTTCTTCCACGAAAGCGTCTCGTCCGTTCCAGGCATGACAAACGATGACAAGCGGGCTCGGTGCTTTTTTGGGGTAGGCTACCGAAGCTTCTAATAGCACGTCTTCATCTTTGTAGATTATTTTTTCCGTTAACACCTGTATCGGCCTCTTTCAATGTATCCGCTATTAGTTAGTACAATCGTTTTTTGGAATGTTCACTAGTTTTCTGAGAGACCGTCCCCGACGGCGGTCGCCAAGACGTGATATTGCAGGTAGGTGTCGATTTGCGCCTGGGCTCTTGCGGAGCGTGAGTCTATGAGAACGCTCTGAGCAGAAATGAGATCCAGGAAGGAGGCAGCACCAACCTGATAGCGTGCAAGAACAGTTTCGTAGGCTTTTTCAGAAGCTTCAATTCCCTTTTCGGTGGCTTCCAAACGTTTTTTCGCCGCATGTTCAAAAAGATAGACCGCTTGGGGCGCGACACTGCCGATATGATTCAACTCATCAAAGAGTTTGACGAGATCGGAGTTGCCATTCGCTTTTGAGATGACAAGCTGAGCACTGAGGGCAGCGTTGGTAAGATGGTTGTAACCATACTTGCTGCTGTCGCACAAGCAGAAGGCCAACGTATTTTAGAGCGCACGAATGAAGGGCGCATAGAAGCCAAAGCCAAAGGTGTGAAATTCGGGAGAAACCGAACTATTGATCGAAAGAAATTCAGTCTCTTTATGAAAATGGCATTGGCGCAACTGAAATAGCCAAAGAGGTCGGTGTTGGCAGGTCTACCGTATATAAATTACTCAACGAAGCTATTTCCTTAGAGGAAGTTTCCGTACCGTGGAACTTCAGACCCCTTCTAGCGAAACCGTTCCAAATCAGCACTTGATCTTTTGATGCAACCGTCTTTAGGATCGCCTTCTTTGGAGTCACCTCACGAAACGTGAAATAACCCTTTAAATATCCGCTTCTATGAAGTTCGTCGCATACAAATTTAATAAACATGGCTTTTTCCGCGGCAATCAAAGCAGATCTAATTCGGGTTAGTCTCGATAATCTCCATACTCTTCGGCATAAGCAGGTCCACCCATACGATACCCTTTCTGGCTTCGAAGAAAAATTCTTTCTCAGGTGCCTTGTCATCACGATGCCACCAAGGCTGACTGTCAGAAAGATTAAATTCACTCTTGATGTTGGCAAAATAACTCTGCTGTTCACTACCAACGGGGGAAAGTTCCAAAAATTGACCTTTCAAAACATAGTGAAGGNNTTTGTTCAAAATATCCCTTACTTTTATGCGCATGCCTTTAACATTTTTCATGACGATCGTTTGACGGTAAATTTCGGCATCGGATTTCACATTGTAAAATTGTTCGATTCGCTTAACGACCTCAAAGCCTTGAGGCAGAAGGACATTAGCATCAACATGACCATATCTGTCCGCCGCGATAGAGAACGATGTTGGTGCTACGCCTAGTTGTGGGTCTGCTATATCACTTCCTTACTCTAAGCTCACAAGGTAGTAGGGAGAAGAGGGATAGTCGTCGTTGGGCTCATTTGTAGGCAACGCTCTGTTGAGTTTTCTGCTAAGAACTTCATGCCCGTCGATCTTTCTAGCGACTTCAATCGTGACGCCTGAAACTTGCGAGGCTTTTTCCATGTAGACTTCAAAAGAGATGTCTTTGATGTCATGTGATAGAATCTCAACAG
>PLEQ01000285.1 GCA_003136475.1 Deltaproteobacteria bacterium | reverse complement strand
GACGCAAAAGCCGCTAGACGCCTTTTTTTGGAAAAGACAAAAGAGCAGTCGCAACTTCAAAACATTTTGAAGAGTATCAGAAAATACGCTATCAAGGGACAATCCCAAATGCAGGTTCATTACATATGTCAATATGACTGGACCAAACTGACAGAACTTGGTTTTACCATAGAAAACCTCAGTTCTGGTGGAAATCTGGCATACAAAATCTCTTGGTACAATAGGGACAAATCATGAATTATTTCGATCTAGGACAGAGTTCTGGCGAGGAAGCCGAAGAAAAATTCGAGGACAAGCCAGAAGAAATCGATGGCCGCGAAGTCAACGGTCAGTGGATTCCTAATCAGGCGCCTCCTGCAGAAGTCACGATTGTAAAACCGCCTGCTAAGGCCATTGCTGCGCCTGCTGCACCGCCAGACGATGACGACGATGACAGTGACGATGAAGTTGAAGAAGAAGAGGAAGATGCTTCCGAAGTTCTGATTGACGCACGGTTACGCCTAGAAATGGGTAAACTGTATGAACTCATCATGAAACACGACCTATTTGCTGGCGTGGATGCAGATCCAAAAGCAGTGAAGGTTGTACAGAAAGAGATTCGGATGTACGCGCAAGAGCGTATGGAGATCATGCTTGGAATGCGACAAGAAAAAACTGAAGCTCCTGCCGGTTTCCCAATGGACATGTTCCCCTTCAATTCACTTGAAGTCGACATCCTCAAGGCCATCGCTGCGACTGCAACCAAGGGCGAAAGCCGAGATGCAGAGCCGCTTAACCTTGGCGCACAGCAACGGCCAGCAGGCAGAACGACCCTCAATCCGATTGGTGGCGGTACGCCTCGTCAGGCCCCAGTAGCCCCAAAACCGGCTAAAAAGTTGGCTCCAAAGGCACCGGCACCGATTCAACGGTCTAGCGCCAAGACAAACGCAAAGATCCAGGCAATCCTTGAAGAAGAGGGTTTGACGATGGATGAGATCAATGAAGTTTTCGATCCGAATCGTGAATACTTGGACCGTAAAAAATTGGCCAAGATGACCGAGGAAGAAGTTATTGCGCGCAACCGACAGGTCTCGCTGAGAAATAAACGGGCGGACAATCCGACTAAGACTCCGATGCCGTCTCCCGAACAATTAGAACAAATGTATACCGCTCGTGCTTCGTCTAACCCCGATGCACAAAAACCTGGCTGGAGACAATTGATCGATATGGTCAAAGTAATGCCTCCAACCATCGCTAACAACGATCAAAATAACGAATAACCCTAAATAGGGAAGGAACAGACAATGGCACAAAATACAGACAAACGTACAGCATCACAACGGATTGACGACCTAGAGCGGGCAGTAATGTCCATCTTCAACGTCAGTAACAACATGGCACGGGAAAACACCCTAATCAAGAATGCCATCAAGTTGCTGGATAACAAGGTCGACGCAATCGTCCAGTTGGCTACGGCAGGCAAGCCGATCACCAATGAGAATCTCGATGTGGTCATGAAAGAGACCGAAATCGCAGAATTGAAGGGTAAGGTCGCAAACCTCATTACTCAAGGCTTCCTGGTCCCCACGGAAGAAATCGCAGTAGACTCTTTTGTGGTTGGTTCAGAAACTGAGCCCGACGCAGAAGACGGCACCCTCGGCAAAGTTCGCCATGCCCGCCTGCAATTCACGGTTCAGTCTTTGGCCAAAGAAATCCAAGACAAACTGGTTGGCGCAAAAGTCGGCGATACCGTAAAATTCAAAGACGACGCATTTGTCTTCAAGGTTTCGGAGCTTTACAAGATTGTAAATCCTACTCCGCCATCGGCAGCACCGACGCCGGAATCGGCTCAAAATACTGACGCAGCAGCGCCGGTAATGGACTCCGCACCGGCAGCAGAAGTTGCACCGGCAGCACCACAATCTTCAAGTGATGCAAATACTGGNNCCGCGACAGACACTACCCAAGCCGCTGGTAATTAAACCACCAAAGGCATGAAAATGAAAGTAAAATCGAGGCCCGAAAAGGCTGAGTCGGATGACTCCATTAAAAAACGGAAGATGGTCGAAGCATATGTGCAAATTGTACAGCAAAAAAATATGTTTCCGACCAGGGCCGACTTAGCCGCAGTCGGGATCACTAGAGATAAAATCAGGCATTACTTTGTAAATATTACTGGCATCCGTAATGCTGCAAAAATGATGTTTCCTGAAGCCTTTAACGGGGTTATCAAAGAACAAGATTTTACTTCGACAAAAGCTCGCGCACGTCAACGAGAAAAAGTCAAAGGCTCCAGAACATTCGTNNCCGTAAATGGACAGTGGGCTCACACAGGTTTTATGGAATCTCTGAACAATTACGCGGCACTAAAAAAGGCTGAAATTTTTATACTTCCCGCCCACGATCCCGCGCACAATCTCGATAATGAAATCGAGTGGCACTTCGATGATGCCCTGAATGATTATGAGTTCGTTTTCGACTCCCTGCCGTTCAACAGCAACATCCGGCTAAGTTCGCTTAGAATCAACGCAAAACAGATCAACCCTACGACTGGCTTAGGCCGGTTCTGTCAGGGCCAGGGCTCGTTTATCTTTGCCTCTCCGAAGCAGAGCCTTGAGTATGACCCCGTTTCAAACGTCAAGTATCCCCACGCCAGGATGTCTACCGGCGCATGTACTGTAGCGAACTACAGTTCGTCTAGAGGCAATTCTCTGCGCACCGCCTACATTGCGACAGCAGATCACGTAGTTGGCGCTCTGATCGTAGAAGTGCAGGATGACAAGGTTTACCATTTTCGCCAAATCCAAGCCGATAAAGAGGGCGGATTCATCGATCTAGGTAAATATTACTTAGGCAATGCAAAGCCAAAAGCGGTCGAATCAGCCCTCATCATGGGCGACTACCACGCGGGCGAACACGATGAAAGTGCTGTCGGCGCATGGGAAGAGATTATCAATCAACTTGGTGTCACACAGGTCGTATTTCACGATCTTTTCAATGGCCAGTCGATCAATCACCACGAGGAACACAATATCGTACTCAGAGCTCGTCACGCTAAGAAAGGTCTTTTGAGCCTTGAAAGCGAACTTGCGGTCACCGCGAATCAAGTCGAGCGGATCATGTCCCACAAGTCCATAAAGAAAGGAATCGTGNNTCATGACGAATTTTTACAACGATGGCTAGAAAACGGCAAATTCAAATATGACCCGATCAACTTCCAGGCCGGTTGCAGACTGGCAGACTACGCCGTCACGGGCGCGGTCGACATACTGGAGACCGGTATGCGCATCTATGGCGGCCTCAAAGATAGCAGAGTTAAATTCCTGCGTCGTGACGAGGACTACAAGATCGCCGGTATCGAACTTGGCGCACACGGCGACAAAGGCCCGAACGGTGCCAGGGGTAGCAAGCCTAGCCTTGAAAACTCCTACGGTAAATGCGTCATTGGCCACAGTCATACGCCAGGAATCCTACGAGGCGTATATCAAGTCGGCACTTCGAGTAAATTTTTCTTAGGATACAACATAGGACCCTCTTCTTGGATGCATTGCTCATGCCTGGTTTATCCAAACGGCCAACGCCAACTGATAAACTCGATCAATGGAAGCTGGCATTTGAAAAATAGGGCAGCGTAATGGCAGATGAACAAAACTCAGGAGTTGGAAAAAACCAGTAGCGAGATTAACGAACTCTCTACTAGGATTGAAGGAATAAAATTCCACCTTCGAAGCCTGGAAAGTAACATGGCACTGCTGAATTCACTCAGGATTCAGCATGAACAGAATATTGATGTCCTCAAAAGCGAACGCGTCATCGCCGCGATCTACGAATACAAAAAAATAAAAGAACAATTGCTAAGTGTACGCAATAAGTTGTATGTTATGCGTATCGACTTCAACAGCCACAACGTTGCTCTCGAACGGACAGAAAAGTTTCTGATTGATCTTCGAGAAAAGTATGTTATCTTACTAAGGAACATGGATGGAAGAGTTATTAAAGGAAATTTCGGTGGAAAAAAGTGAAATGCTAAAAAGAGTTTTGGACGATGAGGATTATATCCGTTGCCCAAAATTCTCCAATTCACTGAGCAAATTCACGCAGAAGAATTCCGAGGGTGTTGAAAATTCTACAATTGCTCGCCTATTGATGATGACAGAAGAAGAAGTCGAAGTTAAGTATCAGGAAGCCGTAGCTATGCTACGAGAGGAAATGAAAGAGTGAGTAGACTCAAGGCGTCTTTAGCAGTATCGCTGTTTTTGCACGTAGCTCTTCTATATAACTTCCTCCATAATTCTCCGCCAAAAATCACCCTTCCCACTAAACACGATGAACAGCCAACTCACGGCTCTACCCTGGAAATTGTTCCTCCTGATGATCTCACTATGCCATCGGCCAAACCAGTCGAAGTCAAGAAGAAGGGCTACTACGGGATTGGCGTATATCAAGACCCTTTTCCTAGTACGGTAGTATGCGACGGCAAGTTCTATAATGGGTGGCGAGTCGACATCGTGGTTGAAGGTTATCCAGCATCTTTGGCGGGAATCGCTTTTGGGGATATAATTATCGAAGTCGATGGACATATTGTGAAAGACATTGACGAAGTTAGAGGATTTGACGAAAGTCTTGTTACCATCACAGTATGTCGCAGTGGAATAAGACGTATTGTGACCATGAAGAGACAATTCATTCGGGAGCGATAATGTGTCAAAGTATAGATTTAACCGAGTATTATAAGCTTTGCGATCTTCAATTTAAACGCGAAATAGCACTACGCGAGTATGTAATTAATCCTACTAAAGAAAATAAACTCGAGGTAAATAGACTTGGTGACATCATTAATAATATGCTAGAGAAAACTTTAGAGGAACTTTTCGGATGAAGATTGATGTTTACAGTGACGGCAGCGCGACGACCAAAGATAAACCAGGCGGCTATGGTTGGGTCATTGTCATCGACGGTAAATTTCATTCTGAAGGCTCTGGTAGCCTCTTAAACGCCACGAATAACGACGCAGAACTAGAGGCCGCCATAATGGGCCTAGCAAACGCTTGCGGAATTGTAAACAATTCACTTCTAGAAGAAGGCCTCAAGCATTCAGTTACTCTGGTATCCGACAGCGAAATCGTCCTTGGTTGGCTGACAGGCCGATACCGTTTCAAACAAACCGCAAAAAACAACAAATACGAATCATTCATGCGCCTCAAGAAAATGATGAACGTGCAGGCTCGTTGGGTCGAAGGTCACACTGGTGACGAATGGAACGAGCGCTGCGATAAGCTTGCAGGTACAGAACGTCGCAGGGCCATGGGCATAGAGCCTAAGAAAAAATCGTCAAAATCCATTTTAATGTTGAAAGCAATCAAAGAAATTGATACGATCTTATCTAAAGCGCACGAAAACCCTGGCGAGATGGCACGATCCATGCGACAAGTTCAAGACATATGCGCGCCCTTTTTAAGGAAATAAATGAGTCAACTCTATATAGCGATGGACACCGAAACTGGTGGCCTTGATCCTAAGATAACCGACCTATTGACCGCCTACATTGCCGTTATGGATGCTGAATTCAAGATCCTAGACGAGTTGGACCTCAAGGTGAAGCCTGATGGTGGTCGCCTACCAGTATGCGATCAAGAGGCGCTGAACGTCAATAAAATCGATGTCGCCAAACATTTGGCAGACCCTGAAACAATTACATACTCTGAAGCTAAAGTCAAAATCGTCACGATGCTCAAAAAGCATTTAAAGAAGACTGGCCGCTATTCTAACCTAGTTCCCATGGGCCACAACGTCAATTTCGACGTAGGTTACCTACAACATTACATTCTGCCAAAAGACGAGTGGGATAAGATCCTGCACTATCGTCAAGTCGATACCATGCCAATCGTGAACTTCTTCAAAGACTGCGGCTGGTTTCCGCGCGAGCTCTCAAACCTTGGCTCTGTCGTCGATTACCTAGGTGTACCGCGCCGAAATGCTCACAGCGCCAAAGACGATACCTTGATGTGCGTCGATTCCTACAAGGCTATGCTCGCCATCATGTCCTCCAAGAAAGAAAACCAAGGAAGCGCTCAGCAAGATTTGATTGCCCTGTTGGAGGCTGAATGACAGCAATTGAAGGTCGTGCCAAGATATTAAGTAAATTGAGACTTGGAGTGGATTATGAACTTGATAATTACGGCAACATACTGTTCCATAGTCCACAGGTAGCGCTGTTCTTCGAGAGGTCAATTCAGTCAATCACAGAAGGTTTTCGAGGTACGGAAGATACTGATGGCAGCAAAGCATCGATAGCTTCGGCTTTAAATCAGTTTTTTGATTACCTTCAATGGCCCGTGAAAGCCACGGTTAAAAATCAAACATATCGCATGGAAGGCAGTGTGGTGGATATACCTATGGGTGGCCATTTGCAAATTTCACTGTGGGCTATGAAGTGACATGGATTTCGGCAGGCTTATTGCCCTCCTGAACCTTTCTACTTCTGACAACGACAATGAGGCCCTGAGTGCAATCAGGATGGCCAACAAGTTGATGAAGAAGCATGAATTGCAATGGGAAAATGTAGTAGGATCGGGCAGATCGTATACTGCACCGCCTCCACCAAAACCACCTCCAAGCGGCCCAAAGAAGGCTTGGACTGGCGGTATGGCACCAGCGGATTTCGATAGAGATTTTGTAATGGCCGCGTATAAGAGTACCAAATTCCACGAGTTTTTGGCCAAGAAAGGTCCTGCAACTCAGAAGTTCATGCTCAGTCTTCACGGCTATTTTATGCGCTGGAACAAGTTGACACCCAAGCAATTCGAAGCTTTCGCGGCCACCTGGAACGAATTTGTGAGAGAAGCGATATGAGTCGCACAAAGAAGGGCGAGAAGGCCCCAGGCTGGGAAACATGGTCCAAGAGACCTCACAGTTGTATGCCACCAGGACGCAAGACCAAGCAGTTGACGAATCGAAGCGAACGAAGGCAGCGCAAAACTTCGACGAAAAAAGAGTTAGAGGATTCAGATGAGTGATGAAGTTGTATTAGCAGTTAGTCCGCATACACACGTTGAGAGTTATCTAACCGGCAGTACGGTTGCAAATATGGTATCTGCGGCCAAGAAATTGGGACGCACGCATTTTGCATATACTGACAATGGTCACGTTTCTTCTCTCATCAAGGCAATGGGCCTATGCAAGCCTGACAAGAAAAGTAAGAAGGAATGGGACAAAAAGAATCTCCAACTCATCCCAGGTATCGAGATTTACTTCAAAGACAGTACTTGCCCATTCGTTTCAAATACTGAAGCAGAGCGCTGCAAATACTTCACTGGCACACTCTACTGCAAGGATCAAGAGGCATATCAGGCTCTCTGCAAACTCATCAGCAGAACCGACATGCCGACAATCAATATTTACGAGGAAAAACAGCAACTTTGGTGCTGGAAAGACCTAGAAACCATATCCAAATACAATGTCGACTTCGTTTCGGGCGGAATCCACTGCATGGTAGGAAAGCCCATGCTAGCGGGCTGTGCTAGCGTTGGTGTGAAGGTATTTGGCAGACTCAAAGAGATTTTCAAAGACAATTTCATGGTCGCCATCGTGGCAGAACCGTGGACCAAGAAATACTCGAAAGTTGTAGAGATTTCATATACCGATGGAACCAAGGATGCAATCCTAGCTTCCGACTTGGTGTCTACCGATAAGGCACGCGCGATCAAAGCTGGCGACCTGATTGAAAAGAAACACCACACCATCATCAGGTCCAAATACAGCGGATTGATGTTCTACGAGATCAATAAAGCATTCAAGAGTGTAAAACTTCATAAGGGCTTTCTACCGCTTCCTGGTGGCGACGCCATGCTTGCGGTGAACAAACTCCTTTTAGTCTTAGCCAGAAAAGAACTTGTTCCAATCCTGGTATCCGATTACGCCTACTACGCTGCCAAAGAGGACAAGGTGGTTCAGACCATGGTGCTCGAAGGCAACAACAAACTTGCCCCAAATCTCCACATGAAAACTACCCAAGAGATGAAGTCCTACATTA
This sequence comes from Deltaproteobacteria bacterium, assembly GCA_003136475.1. Classification (GTDB taxonomy): domain Bacteria; phylum Bdellovibrionota_B; class Oligoflexia; order Oligoflexales; family Bog-1112; genus BOG-1112. The sequence goes on along the minus strand of PLEQ01000285.1, from coordinate 956 downwards.
TGGACGAACTGAAGCAGACAGAAGAGGTTGCTGACGGCATCCTAAGATGCAACGCTCAGTGGGCAGACCGTTACAACGGTTTCAAACTCAAATACGACTGGCGACTGGCCGACGTTGGCCCAGAACCAATGAAGCAGATCAATGCGACCATCGCAAAAGTTGGCCGTATGCGCTGGGACGATCCAGTATGGGTTGCTCGACTCAAAGAAGAATTCCAGGTTATCGCTAAAAACGGCGTGAAAGACTTGACTCCCTACTTCCTACCGATCTGCGATGTGATGAACCATTACCGTGATAACGGCGTCCTAACAGGCCCGCTGCGAGGTTCTTGTGGTGGAAGCCTGCTCTGCTATGTCCTGGGAATCACGCAAGTCGACCCTTTCAAGTACGATCTGCCCTTCAACCGCTTCTTTTCAATGGATCGGGTTCTTTCAGGCAAACTGCCCGACGTTGATTCCGATTTGTCTTCACGCGAGCTTTTGGTTGGCGAAGATGGCAAGTCTGGTTATATCTATGGCAGGTATGGCGACAAGTGTGCTCAAATTTCGACTCGTAACACGGTTCGTTTGAAGAGCGCAATCCTCGACACCAACAGGTATCTGCATGGTGCCGTCGAACAAGAGATTCAACAATTCACTAAGGGTCTTCCAGCACCGCAACAAGGTGTGACAGATCAGAAGATGCTTTTCGGCTATGAACACGAAGAAGCAGGACATGTTCCAGGACTTGTAGAAACTTCAGAGTTCAAAGCCTACATGGAAAAGCGCCCACAAGAATGGGGAGTGGTTGAAAAAGCTCTAGGGATTACGCGCTCGTTTGGTGTTCACCCTGCCGCCTTTGTGCTGTCAGACGTGCCGGTCAGTGAAGTTGCCCCTATGAAGGATGGTCACATCATTCAGTACGATATGAGTGCTCTCGATGCTATTGGTCTCATCAAGTACGATTTCCTCGTTGTT
>PLEQ01000375.1 GCA_003136475.1 Deltaproteobacteria bacterium | reverse complement strand
AAAATCCAGATAGCTTAGGCCTATAGGAAAAAATTTTGAATCCAACACAAGAGCTGTGTGCATAAACATCCCCTTCATAGGTGCATCATATTTACTGCTCTTTTGAAGCGGATAAAGATCTCTTGTCTTTCTATGGCATGTATAGTCGAGTGTGGTTGTATCTTGAATTATAAAAATATCTTTCGATTGATTGGCACGTTCAATTGTTCTGCTGAAATGTGGAGAAAATATTTCGTTGAACTTAATAGCAGGATTGTCAAATAAGCGGTATGCAGCNNTCTTTGGTTTAATCTGAAATCACCAAGATTTACCTCAGAAAATTCATTACTTACCCACGAATCAATCGCCATAATTCTCCAGCCCCTAAACTCAGATAAAGTGGAGTCTAGAGTTCTTTAGCTTCAGGTTTTCTGTCAAGTTATGGGTAATAGGAAGCTCCAAATGGACGGATTTAGCAATGCAGCTGAATTAAGAGACGAAAGAGAATCATTGTAGATCACGTGGTCCTGGGGAAAAAGATCTTCACTCACCGTAGCTCCTTTAGTCGAATGATCAGCGAAGGTTTATAACCTTTTTCGGACTATCGGGCTACTGGCTAAGCGCAAAAAGATCTTCCGACCTTGGGAGACAGGGATTTTAAGTTTTAGTCGAAGGTAGGACAAAAAAGAGACTGCGTGGTGCAGATCCAAAATTTTCTTTGACGTCATCGAGACACATCTTACGTTCGGAAGAAATTGTATCATGCTCAACCCACTCCTGATATTCCCGCTCGTCTCCAGCATGATTGTCTCCGTAGATTTCATCCAAACAGCGGATGAAATCACGATCTACGAAAAATTGTTTTACCTCTCGATAGGTGTCGAAGGTATAAAAAGTACCGACACTAACAATTGTAAAAGTAAGGATTGTAAAGAATCGAATCTCGGATTGCTTGTTGTTGTATACATTTTTGTAAAAATCTATGCTCTCTTCGAGAGTTTTGGCCTGTATTTCTAAGGCGCTTAGCATTCCCTGTGTTCCGCCCATTGCGGTGCTTGTTACGAAGCCACTTAAAAACAGAAATAAAACAATTAATTTACTTCTCATGGTGTATATTCCTTATTGACGATTTTTTGAAAAAACTGAGAGGTTCTTCTAACATAGGAAACCTGCCTAGTCAATTTCCTGATTTGACAGACTAATGACCTAGATCATTTTGGTACTCCATCACGGATGCACAACCGACCCGCCACTGTAAGGATCCAAGATTATTGGTAATCACGGACGGTCGCTCTATTCCTATCGCCCGTTCTATCGCTTTAGGTGAATGCAGAACCAAGAGAAAAAATTCTAACGATTCTGCCTGATCAAGTTGGTTTACGTTAGCTATCTTAGGTCTGCTACTGAGATTCGAGAATGTTTAATTCCTTTTCAAATCTCTTCATGTCGATCCGCTTGGCAGGATCTCTTTCGAGCGCGGATTTCAACAATTGGTCGAGTGCATCTCCGGTAGCCAAATTAGAGAAATTGCTCTCGGCTTTCATCCCTATTTCCTGGGTGCCATGATTATCATACCTCTTACGGTAAATTGACATTGCGAGAGAGTAGACGTCAGATTTGCCAGGGTCGTACAACGTAGAAGGATCTGATTTATACGAATAGGTGCCATCGCGATTTTCTATTAAATAGTTTTCCCACCTGAAAGACTCCGGTGCAAAATAGCCAGGACTACCTCCCACGTGCAGCTCACCCGGCGTCAGCGCTGTAGCAAAGCCCAAATCGAAGACCTTGATATCTCCCGAAGCAGTGAATCCGAAATTCCCCGGTTTAACATCTCCATGAAGAAATCCTGCGTTGTGAAGCTCCAAGAGTTTAAGAAAAACAAGCAAGCTAGTCACCTGAGACACGTACCCTATTGGACGGATTTAGCAATGCAGCTGAATTAATAACGAAAATTAAGATGCCGCCGTGTTNNTTAGCAATGCAGCTGAATTAATAGCAGTGTTAAAGAAGCAACCCGGATTATCCATTATAATTTGAGGCGCAGACAAATCTCCTTCGGCCTTAAGGCATCTTCCCTTACGCCCATCGATGAGCCATTGAACCTTCTGCTCGCTCTTTAAGAACTCGTTCTGGGCCACGATCGTCTTTTCATTTCCGAGAAACTTTAAGAAACCTTCGCATTTGTCTTTTGATCGGAAGTAGCCAACACTTGTTTTCAGTGTGGATAGGAAGTTCAAGCAATNNTGGCTCTACCGCTTGATTAAGCACCTGTTATTCAGTTCATCGGTCAGGAAAAAAGTTTTTTCAGCTTCTTTGCGAGTGAACTGTCTAAACTTCATGCGCATGAGATCACATACGGGTGTGTACGCCTGGACTGCCTCATGCTTCACAAGCCTACAGGAAAGCTCTATCTGACCGACTTTAATTTGGCGCACGACTTTAGCCTAGAAAAAGATCTAATAAAGGAAGATTTTGTCATCAACGATAAGTATCAAACCCGATTATTGGAAAGTGGCAACTTCTACGCACCCGGTGCTGAAATCCCTGAATATAAAGATCCCTGGTCTCTACGAGGATACGACTACTGGTACATGAGCCTGTTCAAATTTGCTTTCTTCGACCGAAATAAAGACGGAGTCATTAGCGATGATGAAGAAAAAGTACTAGAGGCAAGTTATGGTGACGAGGCTAGTACAATCCAATACCTTTACAACTCCCGTATGAACGACCTAGGTCTGCAAACACGCACGGAATTGCTCACGCAAGCAAACGGCAAAACCATTTTAGATATGGAGCACGTTCATAGCGGCTCTCACGTTTCCAACTTGGTTGCAACTCTGAAAGAGCACTGGCACTACCCCGTAAGCAAAGGCTCGCAAAGGGTCATCGATAAAAAAGGTCCAGAGGACGCTGCGGGAAAACTGGTCGCCGACGAAGTTCTGATTTTAACGGGCGGCGATGTAACGGACAAGCGACTTTTTCCACTTTTTGCCCAAATCCTCAACGAAAAATTTGCCAAAAATCGTGGATATCGCTTCACCTATTTTGACGGTAATTTATCCGCTATCGACAAACAAAACGGAGGAAGGGATCGTGTCCCTTATTGGATCAAAATCTATATGATCCTCGATCTTCTAGAACAGCCTAAGAATAGAGTACTCGTGTGGCTGGACGACGATGGAATTGTTTCGGACAACGGCAACGAAAACATGATTGAACGGTATTTGCGTGAATATCCTAGCCGGGATCTGATCATCGCTTTAGATCGCAATCAGTTTGCCGTTCTAAATTCCGGATCGATGATCATAAGAAACACGCCAGGGGTGCGAAAGCTATTCAAAGAAGTTTTACAAGTGGGAGAAGAGCAGCGCTGTTGCTTCGATGACAAGAACGAGAAGCAGTTTCGAACCCTGATGAGCTGCAAGCAGTCGTACGCTTGTGTTCATGAACAACAAGCTTTGCAGGAATTATATGACGGCACCAGGAGAGATTGTGACGAGAAATCCACCGTCATGGAGAAGACGAGCGTTCTGCCAAGAAAAAATTCCGAAAAATGGCGCCAACTCGTAGCGGAGGTTCTCTCAATTTGAACCCGCCAAAAGTCTGAATGTGAATACTTTTACTAACGGAAGCTATGAGATAGAGGAAAAAGGGTTTAATTACAGAAAAACCATCGATTCCAACAATCAAGATACTTGGGTAACTTTCGATCCAGCAAACCCTCCCTTTTTTATCCAATGTGGTGGCGCGATCGATAAGCATCAGTGTTTAGCTGATGTTTTGGCCTTTTTTAAACTATTCACCAAAGATGACCTCACTAAAATCGTTCAAACTAAATTTCCTCGCCTTGGCAAGTGGGAAATTCTTAAGAAACTTGGGCTCTAAGACCAGGGAAGCCAGACTTTCCCATTCAATTTCTGACTATTCATACCGATTGTCTTGATAGCAAGGTCTAGTTTTGGAGTCTTGGGATGAATTACCTTAGTCAAGGGTTTGCACTTTCTCTCGCGATGCTAATGAGTTGCGCCTCGCCGAAGGCTAAGCAAAGCCATTCAGACGAGCAAAATCTCTACNNACCACAGGCTGTCAGTATTCCGAGTGAAGTTTCGTTACTCAACTCATCGGTATTGAAGTGTGTTGCCGAAATAAACGGTACAGCCAAGACACGCTTGTGTTCAACGGTGACCGGGGAAGAATGGACCTTTGTTGAAATTTCTGATCATGTCTATCAAATCAAAAACAAGGCGACCGAACTGTGCCTCCAAGTTGGAAGCCTTGCTAATGGGAACAAGTCCGATGTTCTATTGGCAGCATGTTCACCAACGAATGAACTTCAGCATATTTTTCTCAATCGTTCGAACTTTGACCAGTTACGTCTTACGATTCACTTCGCTGCGAACCAAAATTGCCTGGATATTCTCGATGAATCCCGGGATGAAAATGTGAGTTTTCAGCAGGAGAAATGTAGCGACAAGCGGTCTCAAGAGTTTTATTTTATCGATCGTACCAAGCCAAGAAAAACTTTACCAAAAATTGTGTGGTCGTTCTGGGACAAAGGTGAAGCACACATGCCAGCCTTTTATAAAACCAATCTTCAACGCTGGCGAAAATTGCTCCAGGGTCAAGTCAAAGCGGATGAGAATTGGGAAATTCATGTGACCAATGTGGTCCCAGGTGATCCGGACTATCTCGGAAATTTTATTGATATTCACAAACTACCAACCCTAAAAGAACTCGCTTCCAAGATTGGGGTTAAGGACGGAAAGAAGGAACCAAAATTGGATGAACGCGTTATCTTTAGCGATTTTGCTCGCATTGAGCTACTCGCTGAGAAGGGTGGCGTCTGGTTAGACCCCAGTATCATGCTTCACACGAGTTTGAATGAGTCGGCCAAACTTCTAGAGAGTATGGACGGTTTTTCAGCGCTCGGATTTACTTCTTGGGGGCAAGCCACACGCGCACTTAGGTGGACCGACAGTTTTGAGAATTTTTTCCTGATGATGATGCCACAAACCGAGCTTGTAAAAACGTGGCGCGCCAATTTTCACAAGTTTTGGGCAGAACGCAAGCCTTTCCTGTCTATCGAAAATCATCCTATGTTCAATGGTAGTGAAGGCATGAAGGTCGACGTCATGAATTACGGTAGACTCAGAAACTACCTCAACCAGCATCTTTCTTTGAAGTACACGCTCACACACAATCACAAGTTTGCTGACGAGATTTTGATTTTAGGGGGGGTACGCTCGCAGGAAAAAGGACCTTTTTCACTCCTGGATCTTTCCGGCTTCAACGACACCAACTTGCTAGCACTCGATTCCAAGCGAATCAGAGATGTCCTAGTCAAGATGCATTCCGTATTGATGTCAAAATTCCCATCCGACGATTCGAAGGTTATTCGCGCAAAACATACGGACGAAGCCTTCTACTATAAGATGGACAACATTTTCGGCCAGCTCAACGCTCTTCCTTAAGTACCTGCACCAACTCCGAATCTCAGGATTCGAAATTAAAACATGTGTCCACAAATCTCTCACCAACGTGATAAACAGCCAAGAAAAGCGAAGGAATCATGCCAATTCCAAAGGAATACATGGCCAAACTTACGTGAGCTCTAGCATCGTGGGGCCTGTTCCTGCGGATAGAATCACCAGCATTTAGGCACAAGGTCGCTACGCCAGTCCCAGTGAGTAGCGGCCAGAAAGTGTAGGAGTTGCTGTAAATCCTGTCCAGGATGCCAACCTTTGACGTTTGATTTTTTTGGCCGCTTTTTTCCACTAGGGACTTGCTGAATGGATCCGTCTCTACACCAGCGACTTCTATTCGGGTACTGGCTGCATAGATCTGGGATGTCCAGGTTAAGAGGCAAACGAGTAGAAATTTGAAATAGTTTTGCATTTTAGCACCAAAGATTGAGAGGTTGAATGAGAGAGCGCTGATCACGCGGACCGGACTTTAGCCAGATTTTGACAACTTGTCTAGGCGGGTTTTCAAGTCCTGGTATGATCGGGCACAAGCACTCATAGTCCCCACATCATCCGTTATTTATGAATCTAGGGTAGACTACTCCTCGCGAACTTTCTTTGAGGTGCGGCATGATCGAACACTATGCGACACCACATTATATTATTTATTCGATTCCGTTCTTTCTAATCTTAATGGTCGTGGAAATTGCGCTGTCCTACTACTTCCGCAAGGGTTTCTATCGCCTCAATGATAGTATTTCTAATTTAACCATGGGTCTTTACTCGCAAATTGCAGCGATCTTTTACGCGGGTTTTGTGGGTCTTTCGTACGTTCTGTTTTATGAAAAATTCCGCTGCTTCGAGATTCCGCGAGGCCCTGGAACTTTCGTAGTGTGCTTTATCTTAGTGGATTTTTTCTACTATTGGTTTCACCGCAGCAGCCATGAAATCGCCGTGATTTGGGGCTCGCATGAAGCCCATCATCAGAGCGAGGAATACAACCTTTCCGTCGCTTTAAGACAGGGCGCGATACAGCAAATGTTTTCGTGCCTTTTCTATATACCTTTGGCGATAGTGGGCTTCTATCCCGTTGAAGTTTTTATTTGCATTCAGTTCAACACCATCTTTCAATTTTGGATTCATACCCGCTTCGTGAAGAAATTGGGATTTCTGGAATGGTTTCTGAACACGCCCTCGCACCACATTAATCAAGCGGTAGAGCCANNCGTCAACCTGTGCATCCCAAAAGGAATAAAAACGAGAAAAAGGCTCCAAAGCTAAAATCGAAGCTTTTTCTCTTACCTCGGACAGGGCAAGGGACCGATGCGTCGCAATATTTCTTTTGCCTGAAAGCGCATCGTAAATCGTGAGGCCCATGCGAAAGACAATGGACTCCCAAGGTTTCTTCTGCTCGATAGGCAAAATAAACTCAATAGGCTTAACGATTTCAGGAAGCGTTTGTAAGAGAAAATTCCGTTCCCGCAAGGATTCAGAAACCATGCTGAATTGACTGATCCTTTCCAAATAGCGGAGGCCACCATGAATAAGTTTCGTCGAACGCGAGCTCGTGCCGCTAGCTAAGCGACTTTTTTCGACCAGGTGAATGTCCTTCCAACCTCGGCTTGCTAAATCATGCAAGACTCCAACACCATGAATTCCGCC
>PLEQ01000496.1 GCA_003136475.1 Deltaproteobacteria bacterium | reverse complement strand
CACTTATGCGGCTGAAATTAAGCGCAGCTTTGAGGCGACAACGAATCTTGGCAGAGGGGATACGGGAACGGCTGACACCTACGGGAATGATGCTTTTTTCTATAATCCAGCTAATCTCAGTGCGACCGGTAAGACAGTTGAAGAAATCTCGGTAGTGAGTCCTCAGGTTACCGCAAGTGATGAGACGCTAGATGTTTGGCTTGATAATCAACACTATCAAAATCTTAAATTGAACACGGATGAAACCATTGCTTTCATCAATGGTAAATCGGTTCATGTCGACGTCCAGAATTTTTCGGGATTTTCTTTGAGCAAAATTGCTATGGGGCTTGTCAATCAAGGTAGCCTCGACATTGAAAGCCAAATCAATTTGGTTCAACCTGATGATTCTTATATTTACGGGGATCTTGTGACGCGCAACGGGATTTTGTTGGGAGTGGGTCGCGAGCCTATTGAAAATTTAAGAGTGGGTGCCGCGATCAAGGGGCTTTACAAATATGAGCGATATGTCAATGTTGACACAGTGGGTTTGCTTGAGAAGGCCTTAATGCCTGATGCTAAGCTTGGCTCCTTACTTAATGAAGGCAAGGGGTTCGGTGTTGGGTTTGATCTCGGTCTAGCTTGGACGCTACCCGGTCCCTTTGTGAACGTCATTGTAGGATTGGCGATTCTCGATGTTGGATCCACTAAATATCGTGGATCACCTACGCCAAGAGAGGATCCGCAAATGGTGAATGTCGGAGTGGCCTTAAAAACCGAAGTTGACGGCCAAACTTTCACCGAGACCTTTGATATTGTCGATGCTGCCTTTGCTCAAAAACAGTCGGTCTATAACCACCTGCACATGGGTTTACGTTGGGCCTATCAGAATTACTTTGGTGTCCAGGTCGGTATCAATCAGGGCTATCCTACAGCTGGTATTTTTGGACGTTATAAAGTTATTGAAATCGGTTATGCCCGCTACGGTGTAGAGCTTGGCTCAACGCCAGGCCAGCGGCCTAATCTGCGGCATGCTGCTGAACTTAAATTAGGTTGGGTTTTATGATCAGGTTCTTTTTCTTTTCAATCGCCATTGGTCTTGGGTTTGGAACGGCCTGCCAAAGCAATGTTTTTCAGTCCCCCAGTGAAATCAACCAAGAACAAAATGCTGATCAAGAGATTTCCAAACTTATTCTAGAGAAAAGATACAAAGAGGTCGAAGATCGCCTGCGTAAACGTCTGCAAGAGGTGATAGACAGATTCACAAAAGATAGGTTGCGAGAGACACTCGCGCGCGTTCTATTGATGGAACTCGGCGTGAACCAAAATAAGATCAAGGACGTTTTAGACTCTGGTTCCAAATTGCAGAAACTCGATACCTTAGTTCAAGAATCGCCTGAGCCAAATGCTACAAATATTCAGAAAATGAACGAAGTCTCCACCTTATTAGAAACGAGTCAGCAGACAGATGCAGCGCACTTCGCAGCTTCGGAAACCATTGCCATGATGCAGATCGGGTCTCGGCTGAAAAAAACACGCGGCCCTGATGGCAAGTTTAACAAAGAACTGGCTATGGAAAAATTGACCGACGAGGATGCTGCGGCAATTGTTACAAATATGAAAGCTCTTGAGAATAACTATATGGCGGCTGGTAAAACGCAAGATGCCGAGCGCATGCACAAAAATATTGAAACGCTCCAGGCCCTTCCGGGAAGCTCAGAGCGTATTCAAGTTATAGAGTTCTTTGAAAAGGTGCAAAAGGAGGAACTTGAGCTTTGACTTGGAAGTATTGGACTCTCTCCCTTATTTTTATAAGCTGCGTGGTGGATTCTTGCAGCAGTTCGTCAAAATCCCCAAGTCCGTCCGCTGCATCGAAAACGAGCTCTGCCACCAGTTTGGTCAGTGCTCTCAAGTACTATAACCATTTTCCTTTTAATAATGTCTACACTCTACACTTGACAATAGGTGCTCAAAATATTGAGGCCGTGCTCGATACAGGCAGCTCAAATCTGCTGGTCATCGGTAGTGAAGATTACTGCAGTGGGTGTGTCAATGAATATGGGTACAGTTCCGTCTACACGCCAGGAACTGGCAGCAAGGAACTTTCTGACTCCTGGGCCATGAGTTTTGCACCGATTGGTCAAGCCCAGATTCAAGGTTACCAAGATACTGTAAGCTTTGAAGGTGACACCCTCAGTTCGTATTCATTCGGTGTGGCAACGTCTGAACAGGGTATTCCCAATATTTGGGGCATTGCCTACGCGCCAGTGGCACAACCTGCAACAGATCCCTTAACTCCGTTTTTTGACGCTCTGGTTAGCAAGTATAATCTCAAAAACGAATTTTCACTCAGTCTCTGTGCTTTGAAGTCAGGCAGTAGTGCGACGTTTGGTGGCTATGATGCAGACCTAGCAAAACTAATGGCTCAAGTCCAATGGACGCCGGTTGTGGCAAAAAGCTACTATTCCATTAGTATGACGCGCATGTATGTCTCTGCCGGAACTTCTGACTCAAGTGCCAACCCTCTTTGGCTTTGGGAACCCAGCAACACGGATACCGTGATTATAGATAGCGGCACCAATCCTGTGGTGCTTCCGGCCCAGCAAGTCACCGGCCTTGTTAGTGTTCTCCAGAGTCTTGCGACGCAGAAGGGAGTGAGTATTCCTGCGAGTTTTTGGCCAACGGCCACGGCACATGGTAGTTACGCTAGCCTTTCCGATGCCGACATCGCAAAATTTCCCAATATCTATCTCGACCTCGTTAATTTCGCAAATTCGTCACAAACGTTTACGCTTGCGATCAGTCCGTCGACCTATTTCCAAACGCGTGAGGATGGTCAGCGTTTTTTTGGTGTTGAAGCTGGATCAGGGATCTATATTCTTGGCACTGTCTTTATGGAGAATTACATAGTATTACATGACCGCGGCATTCTGAGTGAAGCCGTCGACAGCACGGCAAAGGTTGGCTTTTATCCGATTGCAGGATTTTGCCAGTAATGAGGATTAAGGGACACCCGAGAATGGCGCTTCCTTAAGACATAGCGATTTCGAATGATACTACGTAGGAGCTAAGAGGCGACCCCTCGGCTGCCGCTCGGTTGACGTTCTTCCTCGTCATCTCGNNTTATTCATGCAAGGTTTAACTTAAGGAAGTGCCATTCTCGGGTGTCCCTTAATCCCCTTAATCCTAGAGTTGGATCACGGATATGAAAATAGCTCTTGCACAAATCGAAGTTATTCCTGGTAATTTAGCAGCGAATTTTGCGAAAATGAGCAAAGTTTATAGTTTGCTTGCGCCAAGCTACGACTTGGTCGCGTTTCCCGAAATGGCCTTGCCTGGTTACTTCATTGGCGATACTTGGGAGCAGACAGCATTTCTGCGTGAATGCGAAAGTTTGACGTTCGAACTGGCAAAGCTAAGTACGCAGTCCATGTTGGTCTTCGGTAGTGTGGGCATAGATTGGAAGAGAAAGAACGAAGATGGACGCGTTCGCAAGTTCAATGCCGCATTCTGTGCTCAGAATGGTAAACTTATTAAGCACCCCAAGCTGCCGTTCGCGTTTTGGCCCAAGAGTCTTTCGCCAAACTATCGTGAATTCGATGAGAGTCGCCACTTTGTAGACCTGCGCAAGTACGCTGCAGAAAAAGGTGAAAATCCCGCTAGTCTTTTGGCACCCGTAGACCTCCGGATCGGTTCTAAGTCTTTTCGGATTGCCGTTAACATTTGCGAGGATGCCTGGGATAAAGATTATACCTTTTCGCCGATTCATGAACTTTCTAAGAGTCCTCTCGACTGCATTTTGAACTTAAGTTGTTCTCCCTATACTTTGGCTAAGTCTTTACGTCGGCATCAGCTCTTTAGCAATATTGTAAAAGAGACCGGTATTCCTTTGGCCTATGTCAACTGCGTCGGAATGCAGAATTTGGGCAAAACAGTTTTTGGTTTTGACGGTGCGAGCACCTTCTATACTCCGTCTGAAAGTTCCCCTAAGCGTGCCCGCAATTTTGAAGAATGTGTTCTGGGTTGTGACTTAGCATCAGGCTCGGCCCTGGCCTTGGCTATCCATGAAAACGCGTCCGTTCTCACCCTAAGCCCAAGTGCCTTCGGCCAAGCTGCAATTTCGGAAACAGCTGAAATCTACGAAGCTCTTTTGCAAACTCTCAAATATATTTTGAAGCAATGGCAAATCTCGAAGCTTGTTATCGGTGTGAGTGGCGGTATCGATTCCGCATTATCAGCAGCAATTTATACTCAGATTTTAGGTCCGCAGTCAGTGCTTCTCGTCAATATGCCGTCGCAGTACAATTCCGAACTTACCAAAAATGCTGCAGAAGATTTAGCAAAACGGTTGCATGCACCGTTTGCTGTGGTTCCCATTCAGGATAGCTTTGCTGCAACCGTTGCTCAGCTGAATGCTGTGCATTTTAGCCAAAACCTTGGAATGCGTTCGCTTCAGAATTTGCATTTGGAAAACATTCAGGCGCGTGACCGTTCCGCCCGTATTCTGGCCGGCTTAGCAGCTCTATACGGAGGGGTTTTTGCTTGCAACAGTAATAAGACCGAATTAACGGTCGGCTACTCAACCCTCTACGGGGATGCTGGGGGTTTTCTCGCAGCCTTAGGTGATCTGTGGAAGGGGCAGGTTTACGCCCTTGCTCGCTATTTCAACAATGAGGTGGCCGGGAAAGAACTCATCCCGCTCGAGAGTATTCAAGTGGTACCTAGTGCAGAGTTAAGCTTTGACCAGGATGTGCTGCGTGGGAAGGGCGATCCTCTGATCTATCCTTATCATGATGCGCTGTTCCGAACCTGGGTAGAAGATTGGGAGCGAAAAACGCCGGAAGATATGCTGTCCGCTTTTATTCAGGATAATTTGGATACTGTTTTGGGGATTTCGCGTGAGGCTCTCTTGGGCTATTTCAAAAACGATGTGCAGGCCTTTGTTAACGACCTTGAAAAATGGTGGTCTCTCTATATCGGGATGGGGGCTTTCAAGCGTGTGCAGGCTCCTCCCATCTTGGCCCTCTCACGCCGAGCTTTTGGTTCCGATCATCGCGAGAATCTTGGCACCGCTCATTTAAGCCGCAGATATTATGAACTCAGAAGCAAATTATTATCTTTCAGTCTAAAAAAACTGTAGCATGACTATAGAAAATTAGTTTCACGAAAGAAGACCTTATGGAGCATCTTACAATCTCCGATATGACGATTGCCAAAGGTCAGCGCAAGCGCTTTGAAATTCCTATCGCCAGGCTCTTCGATAACACTCCTATGAAAATGCCAGTTGAAGTGATCCGTGGTAGCAAACCAGGGCCAGCAATGTTTATTTCGGGGTCCATACACGGAGATGAAGTTATCGGCGCTGAGATTGTCAAACGCATCCTCGGCAGAAAGGAATTGGCTAAGCTACATGGCACGCTTATCTGCATTCCGATCGTCAATCCGTTCGGCTACAATAACAATACGCGCTATTTACCGGATCGCAGGGACCTGAACCGTTGCTTTCCCGGCTCACCTTCAGGGTCGATGNNTTTTCGTCTGGAACTCAAAGACAAGGAAGAGATGAAGCTCGCAGACGCCTTTGGCGCACCTGTGATCTTGAATTCTTCTCTCCGACCTGGAACCTTACGTAAGGCCGCACAGGAAAGAGGCGTCAAGATGCTACTCTTTGAAGGTGGGGAAGCCTTGCGTTTTGATGATCATTCCATCAACATTGCTCTTCATGGCATTCTGAATGTCATGCACATGATTGGCATGCTGACGGGCGAAAAGACCTTTACCACACCCTCAACCGTCGTGACCGCTAAATCAAGTCACTGGATTCGTGCTCAAACTAGTGGCAGCTTACGTATTCTAAAAAAGCTTGGCGCCTTTGCCCAAGCTGACGACCTTCTAGGTGTGATCACCGATCCGTTCGGCGAACTACTTTCAGAAGTCCGAACTGCCAAACCTGGGATCATTATTGCAACCGTCACCATGCCCTTGATTAATAAAGGCAATGCCCTTTTTCATGTCGCAACCTTAAACGAGATGAAAATTATCGAGGACGAAGAAAGTAAGATTGTACTAGATCAAGATATCGATATTGAAAACGAGGATTGGGACCATCCACCGATCTAAGTCGATTTCCCATGGTCTGATAAAAGCGATTGACTTGGCGGCTTTGTTTGCCTAAAGTCCCCCGAGGATATAATGCAGCGCTTCAGTTATCGCTCTAAATTTAAAAGAAAAATTCATGCTCTACTTAGCTTCTCATACCCTCACAGCCGATTAACCCTTGCCGAACGGAATGTTTGTAGCAAGGGGCACATAAGCAAGCCGATTGCAGAAATGTTTGGGTTTCTGGCGCTTGTGTTCTTTTTTTAAGCAATTTTTAAAACTAAGAGATTTTTATGCAAAAATTAGTTCTTTTTTGCGAACGATATGGAATTGCGTTAGTCCCGTTCTGCCTCATCCTTTTAGCCTGCGGCTTATGGCCAGAGATGGAACTTCTTGTCCCAAGCCTACCGGATATGAAGCAAGCCTTTGATATTCACGACGCTGAGATCCAACAACTTCTCACAGTGAACTTTGTGGGCTTCATCCTGGGTGTGCTCATCGCTGGCCCGCTTTGTGACAGCTTAGGGCGTAAACGCGTCTTGGTCGTGGGCGCTATCGCCTACCTGCTCGCCTCGTTTATGAGTGTTTTTGTGAGCAACTTTAGTTTCATGATGCTTGCGCGCTTTCTCCAAGGCTTCACGATGACTGGTCCACTCATTGCTGGCGGTGTGCTGCTTTTAGAAGCAACCGCTGGGGCCAAGCAAGTTTTTTGGATGTCGCTTTCGAATTCAGCAGTGACTTTTTGTATGGCTGCTGCGCCCATCGTCGGCTCTTGGATTAATAATGGCTTTGGGTTTCGTGGCAATTTATGGAGCATCATCTTTCTCGGGTTCATCGGAGTGGTGCCCGCCCTCTTTTTCGTTTCGGAAAGTCTTCCACCTGAGCAGCGTAAACCCTTTCGTCCCGCTCTTCTCGTTAAGGGCTACCTGACTTTGCTACGCGACTGGCGATTTATGTGTCTCTCCGTACCCATGTGTGCTCTGGCTGCAGCCTATTGGGTCTATGTCGGTGTGAGCGCGCTCTATATGGTCGACTATCTCGGTATTCCGGCAGCGCAATTCGGACGCTATCAGGGACCGATCGTCGGATGTTTTTCCGTGGTTTCTCTCATCGCAAGTCATCTCATGCAGCGCTTTGGCTTGCTACGCTGCCTTAAAGTCGGGACAGCCTTTATGTATCTAGGGTGTCTCTTACTTTTTGGCATGAGTGTTTTCTCCCACGATGCAGCGCTGTGGACGACGCTCTGCATGATGCTGTTCGTGGGTGGCATGGCGCCGGTCTGCTCCTTGCTCTTTCCCTACTCTATGATGCATTTGCCGCCTGACTTGCAAGGTAATGCCCAAGCCATGGTGCAAGCGATTCGCTTACTGTTTGCCTCTGCCGGTACCTTCTTCTTGGGAATTGTTTATTCCGGGCCACTGTTGTGCGTGACCTCCGTCTTGTTGGTCTATCTTTTAGTCAGTACGCTCTTTCTTTGGTTCGGTCGTAGCTTTTTGAAGGAGAAAGCTGGGTCGACGCCTCTGATGGGCGGCCACTAGCTTGCCAAGATGCCCCTTCGGCCTTGGGCAGCTGTCTTATTTTTTCTGATTAGTGTGCTAAAATTAGCTTTTCTATCCTAGCTTTTAAATTAGGATGTCTTATGAAGCTAGCTTTGGTCCGTCCGTTTATCGTAGTCGTCCTGAGTCTGTTGTCTTGCCACCAGCAAAAGCCTGCAAGTCTCTCAGAGCCGGCGGCAAGTTCAGGGAGTTCTACGCAGGACATCAGCGCTAGCAATCCTGCTCTCTATCTCATTCCTCCCCCGATCTCTGTTGCCAAAGATCTTGTGCTGCCTTCTTTTAACGTTACAGCCCAGAAATTTCTTGGCGACTACTTTGGGATGAACATTACAATCCCGGATTTGAACTTAGATTATGACTATATTGAATTCCAAGTTTGCCAAAAAAGCGGAGATCCGTGCTACATCGACCAATTTGTCAACAATCTGACGTCCTACCCAAATCCGATTGTTGGAGCAGTTAGCGTGCGTCTTCGCGCATGTGTTCTAGAAGGCCGGGTTGCCAACGCTAGTGAAAACTGTGGGCCTTGGACGGCGCCCAAGAATTTCTTTCAGGTCGCCAATCCGAAAGATAAACTGGCTATAGCTCAGTCGGAGTATGCGGTTTACAAACGTATGGCGAGCGCCTGTCGAAACTATCTTAATGATCTCGCAAATTACCAGAAAACTGCTAAAGATCTGACGCCAGAAGTTGCAGGTTTGATTCATAACCAACTCGTAACGCTCTCCCCACCCTTTTGTGCATTGGTTATTTCAAGTTCGGTAGTAGCCCCGTTTATGGGTGATCCAAGCGCTCAAAGTTCGGGAGTCTTGGGGAAAGTGGCAGCTGTTGCCAATGTGACGATCCCCATTATGATCGTTTTAGGGTCGAGCTCCATTATTTTGGGCGTCGGAGCCTTTGCGTATGGCACTAAAAAATGGTTTTTGCGAGAGAGTGCGATAGGCGCGATTTTAGTATTGGCGGATGCTATTAAAGATGACCTTACAGAAATAAGAAGCATTCAAGTCGAACACGCTTTCAATGCAGGCGAAAAATATTATATCGCCTATCTCAATACAGTTATGAAAAATAATCAAAACCGTAATATCCGAGAGTCTGTCTTAGGTGGCTATATGGATGGAGTGGAAAAAGCCAATCCAGATGCAGCAGAGGCCATTCGCCGCGTTGTGAATCGCGATACTCTTTTGCCTTTAAAGCCGCTTAGTGATGACCGTCCAGAGGAAGCTCGCAAGTATCTCGAAGAATACTCTAAAAATCTCATAAAAATGCAAGAGAAGATCTATGAAATATATACTCCCCTGAGTCGGTATACTAAGTGGTTCGAATTCAAATTCACGAACAAAGGCCATGTTTGGGAAATGCTGGGCATGCTCAAAGATGACGTGGACAGAATAGCTAATAGTGTGAAAACCTGGGAGGAGAATGGCAAAAAGCCGACAAATTCCGAAATGAGTCAAAAGGACAAGGATCGCATTTTAGAATTGAAGACGAAGATCAATACCGCACTCGACACAAACGAAGTTGTGGCTAAGAATCGGTCTAATTACAAACTTGATGAGATGCTCGAAAACCACGGCACGCCAGTTGATGAGTATCTTCTGGAAAAAGCTCAACCCACACTTGGGAGCGGCGCCGGCGGCCTATGGATCAAAGCCGGACTGGGTGTTGCCGCTGCAGGTGCGGTCGCTGCCACTGTGGGTGTAGCGGCGAATAGTCTCGGTCTTGTCGGTGAGGATGCTATGGACGAAAATCTCCAGAAAATCCTACAGCAACACTACGCGCAGATGATTCTGCTCCGCAATGAAGCTTATAATCTGAGTCACGCCGACAACGCCCTCGAACAGTAAAGCATGAACGGCTCTGACTCACAGAAAGTTAAAATCTGAACCAATACCAAAACATCTGTAGCTCCACCATTTGCCAAAAACTATTTNNACGCTCAATGAATGTCAAAATCTGCTCACGCAACTTAGAAATATCCTGCCGGTCGATTGCAAATACGGATGAATAGTGAATATCACGCTCACTAACGAATGGTTTATTCATCGCTAAGATACGCCAATTCAAATGGTTCATGCGAGTGAGCGGCGAGTCATCTCCTAAATGGAGAGAGTCGGCGCCAAGGTATTGCCAACGACGATTCTCATTCCTAACTAAGCCAAAATCCCGTAAGCGTTCTAAGATGCGCTCTGTCATCTCTATCGGTAAACGAAGGTAGTCACTAATAGCTCGCGCCGTCGTAAGCTGGCTAATACTCGACGCGATATGAATAGCTGCATTTGATTCCACGGGTACCCCAATCGATAGCAAACTTACATTTGCGGGGGAAAAAGATTCTTATCCTGCATGGGGCTTCGCAGACGTGAAGTTTTCATGTTGGCAGATGCCATAAAAACAGAGGAGAGGGTCCCTTAGTCTTGAGCTCGCCAAAATTAGGACCCTCATTATTTCCCAGGCTTTAGAAATTCTACTTTCCTCGCCAGATGAAATACCAGAGAAGAACACAGACCCCACCGGGGACGCCTAGAATCCATAAGAGAAGAGGTGGGGCTATCCGACCTTTCATGTCATTGTAAATCTTTTTCATTGTGTTCACCTTTTTTATTTGAAAATTAGCATTTGCCAACGTTTAAAAAACTCTAACTAGAAATTAACACTAGTACTGAGTCCAACATACGACTCCACCTGTGTATAAAATTGACCATGAATTGAGTTGCCATAGAAGTACTCCAACAAAATCTGGAGAGTTTTGCCGATCACGACTTTATCTTCTAGCTCAAGGCCACCTTTGATCGACACATTGGGATTCCACAGGGAATTTTTAGAGGCTTTGGATTGAAAGCCGTACACGAGTCTCCCGTAGCCATCGATGATTGTGGTTGGCGAGTGAAAATCTGCACCACCAGTCAACTCCCATGTTTGATAGGATTCGGGATCGGTATCCACCAAATACCCTACTCCAAGATAAGGTCGTAGACCGTTATCCAATCGATAGGAGCCATAGGCTTCGATAGCTTCGTAGCTTAGGTTTATGCGTTTGACATCTTTCCCCTGAGGGCTGAGTAGGAATTCATCGCCAAGATGCGAGCTGGTATGAGAGACGNNAGATAGCCCCATCTGTTTTGCTGATAAGTAAATGCTGGACCCACAAAAAAGTCGGAGTTAATGAGTCGAGTAGGTCGCGAACCTAAATCCATTATTGAAAATATGCCAGCGTGTAAACCCCACTCGCTGATCGAACCATCTTTGCCACGGCTACGCACGAATGGTAAAACAGCTCCGAAGTTGGGTGCAAAGACATGGCGCCCATAGGAGCCCTCGATGTACTCCATATGCGCCAAGGTAAACTTAGGCCACTTCGGATCGGCAAGAAAAGGTTTGAATTCGGAAACGGGGATGAGGAGCTCGATATCATTGTCACGGGAAGTACTGTCATTGGGCTTATCCAGAGCAGCAGCTGTGCCCGTCAACAAGAGAAGGATCCAAAAAAAATACGTATTTTTTTTCACAAAAAACCTCGGTTAATTAGAAAAGTGACTCCGAAAAGTTTGCCACTGGCACAAGACCTTTGGGGACTTGGTGCCTGCCCGAGGACCTTATCAGACTTGACAGCAAAGCGGTGGAAATTCAATACCAACAAAATAAATATATCGCGTGAGTATTTAGTAGAAATAAATGGGAATATTTGGGCTTGGCATTGAAGCGAGGCTAATGGATCGTTAAAAAATATTCTGTAAAAAAAATTAGTCGCTTGTAGCTCGTCAGGCAGACGGGCGGGTAAAAGTAGCTATAGCCTCAAAAATCCCCCCCCCCCAAACGGTTACGTTCACGTTTTCCACTTCTGAAAAGCCTTTTTTTGAAACTTGCTGTGCGGTCCAAGTCTTCTTAGCTGCAGCTTTATAAATTGGATCCAATTCAGAGGGGTTTAGGTCGTCCAGTGTTTTCCCCAACTTCGATAGACTTTCATCGACTGCCGTTTTGAACATGTCTAGATTCGTTTCATAGCACCAAGTGCCATCAATTTTTTTAATAGAATTTCCATGAAATTGGAATATTGTATCCAACATTTCCCATCCCCGAACGCCTGTTTCTGGATTTGCTTCGACGGTGAAGGTTAAGGTGCCACCTTTATCCACCAAAGAATTGATACTGCTGACAGCAGTTACACCACCTTGTAGGTTTTTGCTTACCTTGAACTCATAGCTTTCAATGCCTTCTGTTTTCGTAGAGGGGTTCACTGCAGTATTTCGTTTTTTTGCTTCAAGTTCTGCAATGGAACCTTTTATGTCTTTTCCGCCATTTCTATTAAAAATAGCGGCAGCAGCAGCTAAATCGTCGAACGCTGAGCCATTGACTCGGACCCCTACTCCGAAAAGACCAAGGGAATTGTTGCTTGCTTGCGCTGCTATTTTCTGGCAGTCCGCATCGGATATATAAAGTGTGTCTCCTTCTAAGTTGAAGGATGTGAGCGTAACAGGTGCCGTGTTCTCAGGGCAGAGTTCTTGCAGAGTGCTTGTGTTTTGCGCGAGTTGAAGTTGTTGGCCTGCTGGTTGCTTTTGGGGAGTGTTGGTATTGCTATTAGAAGAAGTTTTACACGACAGTATTAGAGAGAAGAGAAATGATGACAAAAAGATGCTTTTAAACATTGAGTCTCCAATTGTAGAGAGGGAAAAGATTCATCTCCATAATTGTACTGCATTTTTTTTAAAAAGCTCATCCGTAGAGTTTTTCTTCATTTTAAGAGGCGCAAGGCAAGCTCTTTAGCGTTGTTTTGAACAAGCTAGGTTTCTGGAAAAAAATAGGCTAAATACCAGGCAGTTACTGAACAGAAACCGGAGATATGCGCTGTGGTGAAAGAAGCTCGCGCTTGGCAGACCTTTGTTATGGCGCATGCTTAGAGTTGTCTTTTTTATGAACAAACATTCATGCTGAATAAATATTTTACTGAACAGTTCTGCCGTCTAAACTGAACGCTTAGATGGCATAGCCCCACTATACAGTGCATCTTGACGAGAAAATAACGCTAAGTCGAGACTCTGTTTAGTCGCGAAGTCGAATGTGCACGTGATGAATACCGACCTGCTTCTCTAACAACGCAATCAGACCATTGACGCCTAAACTAAGCGGAATGCGAGCGTTAAAGGTCAGACCGATCGTTTTGGAGTCAGTCTTTCTTTCGTAGTCGAAGTCAGGAACTTTGACACCGGCACTCGTTAGAATTTCCATGATCCCTGTGATCTTGTCAGGCATGTCTTCCATAATGATCGATACATAGCGAAGCATCAACTTGTCGTTTTTATTTTCAAAGCGTCGGAACAAGGTCAGAGCAATCAGCCCGATAGTAGTTGCGGTCAGTCCTTCGATATACATGCCACTGCCAGCACACAGTCCAATCGCTGCTACTAGCCAAAGTCCTGCAGCGGTGGTCAGGCCCTGAATCGTGGCTCCCGTCTTGAGAATGGAGCCGCCAGCAAGAAACCCGATGCCCGACACCACAGATGCCGCAATACGAGAGACATCCACTTCAGCATGGCGAGACGGGTCGTAGTTTTGAAAGAAAATAAACTGGCTCGATACGACCATGAATGTTGCCGAAGCCATAGAGACGATGAGATGAGTACGCAAACCGGCTTGTCGCCCGTGAAGATCACGCTCGAAACCGATAACCCCACCCAGCGCAGCACCTACCACAATCCTAGAAATCATTTCTATGTGTGAAATCATAAGCGTTCCGCCGTAAATATCGACCTATACAAAAAATAGCCATTAGAGAAATATCTATGGTCTATTGTACTTTAATAAATCCGGGATAGGAAATCACATATTTTAACCTCACTTCCGCACTTTTTTAGGGCACAAGCTGATGCCTCAAAGAGAACTCACGTATAATTTCTTTATCACTACAGAACTCACAAAGGGCTCACCAGTCTCGATTGGAAAAATCTATGATTTTGACATTATTACCCGTTGAATTTGGCTGTCTAAGAAGATACAACATTAGGCCCTAGGCCTTGGCTAAGGTCTTTATAGGAGTTCATCTTTTCCATGTATTTCATCAAAAAATTTCTGACACCTTTTCTCCTTCTTGGTCTTCTTGTCGCAAAGTTTGCCAAATATCTTTTTAGGGTNNCCTCAATGCTAGTGTCGGTTTGGGCATATTCATGGCTATTTGGCTGGCCTTTTGCTGTTGGCTTTGTGCTTTTGATCTTAGTTCACGAGTTAGGGCATGCGCTGGTGCTCAAACGAGAGGGTATCGGAGCTGGGCTGCCTGTGTTTATTCCGTTTATGGGTGCGGTTATTTCTATGCGCGGTCTACCAAGAAACGCCTGGATCGAAGCAAAAGTAGCGTTTGGTGGTCCTCTGCTTGGTACACTAGGGTCTTTGTGTGTTTTAGGAATGGGGCTTTATTCCCAAGAACCGCTCTTCTTTGCGCTCGCGAAGACAGGTTTTCTGATCAATCTCTTCAACATGATGCCTGTGAGCCCGATGGATGGAGGACGCATCCTGGGAGCTGTCTCAAAGTGGTTTTTAATTATTGGACTGGGTATCGGTGCTGCTTTAAATATCTTTTACCTAAAATCGCCTCTACTTTATATGATGCTTCTTCTAGGCTGCTTGCAGGCTTGGCGCACGTTCAAGGATCCCGTTCCCGGGTACTACGAAATTCCGACTGTACAGAGGTTGACAACCGGCCTGGCTTATTTGGCCCTCCTGGCTTCGCTTTTTTGGGCCTTGGCTTTTACAAAGCCTTTTCTCCAAGATCTCACGCCTCATGACGACTTGGTTTTCTCCAGTGGAGTCATACTCTTTTTTGCACTTTCGAAATTATTTGCCCGATCCTTAACTGAGGATAAACTCTGTATAGAATCTCCTCTCTAGCCTTTTGCGAGTTCGGTCGTTTGCACTAGGCAAAGAACCTCAGGCTCTCGCTCGAGGACGCTTGCTCGAATCCGTGCGGTATGAAGCTCGCCATGTTTCGCATAGAAGCTTACTTCGTCCTCCGAAGAAGCGTTCATTTCCAGACGATGGAAAATGCCTCCCAGTTTGAGAAGTTCCTTAGGTGGGTAGATCTGCTCTATAGTTAGATGCTGCATTTCTTCGGAAGTGTAGCCCAAACTTATAAAAGCACGCTTATTTAAGCGCAAGATTGTACGCGTGCTAAGCGAGTAAAGGTTCATGATATCTTTGCTATCTTCAAATAAATGATCGAAAATTTGTATCCATTTTTCACGGAATTTATCGCGTTGGCTTTTCGTGTCTTTCGAAATATCGACTAAATAAATCAAAGCTTCTTTGTCATTTAAACAGTGTCCGTGAATAAAAGTAAAAAATTCCCGTTTTGAAGCCATGATTTGAACATGGACGAGCGCATGACCATGTTTCTGCACATTTTTACAAAACTGAACAAAAGCCGGGCGATCTGCCTTGCTTATCAAGGAATGGAGATCTTTAACATCGCTATGGTTTTTTTCTATTAAAATCTCGAGCACGTGATTTGCTGCACTTATTTCCTGAGTGGAAAAATTCAAAATACCTACAAAATCAGGGCTCTTGCTAAACATCTTTGCAAAAGCAGTTTTGATCTCCGGCGTTGTATCATGTCGTTCTAATATTGTCATAGATAGTGTTCCTAAAGCATCGGCTAGATTTATCGGAAAAAAAATAGGTTATTTTAAGTTGAATTTCAAGATCGTTGTTATTTCATTTGTTTTTGCATAAACTGACTTAGTTTCCTGAGAAGGCATCTGGTGACCTGGGCTTACTGGGCAGCATAATTTTGACTAAGGGTGAACATGGGAAAATGCTTACGGATCGGTGCGATATTGATGACTTGCGTGTTTAGCATTTATGCGCAGGTGGATGCAAGCGCAAGTACTACTGTCGCAAGTCCACAAGACTTCTTTGCTCTGAAGAACGCAGCTGAAAAAGGTGACGCACGAGCGCAACTCGCTTACGGGAAAGCCTTAGAAAGCAAGTCCCGTGAAGAGGCAGGGTTTTGGGTTCAAAAGGCGGCTGCTCAAGGTCTTGGCGAAGCATGGCACTGGCTGGGCTATGCCGGTTTAGGAAAGGAAAACACAGTTTTCTATTACGAAAAAGCGGTAGAAAATGGCTATCCAGAAGCCCTTGCAGACTTATTGAACCATCTTCTGTTTTATTCCGGGCCCTCCGTGGATTTCACCAAAGCTAAAAAATTTGCCGATCTCGCGCGCAAACTCAATAGCACGTCAGGACTTGATAGATCTAACGGTCTCTTAGAAACGATCGATCGTTGTTATGAAGCTGGTTCGGTTCAAATTCCATCAGAAGATCGACCAAGTCCCGCAGAGCAAAAAACTCTTAAGAGTGCCAAGCCAGAATGTATGGTATTTCATTACGGATTGGGGGTGGCTCAGGACTGGCAAAAATACCGTAAATGCCTCTTGGCGCAGGACTCAGTAGATTATAATTATCTTGCTGAAATTTATGCGAATGCTTGGGGGGTAAAAAGAAATCCTGAACTGGCACTTGCGCTTGTTTGCCATGCGGGCGGCGTTCCCAGTGAACTCATGGGAATGGTCGATACACTCTATCGTACAAAGGATCAGGAACGTTTGGAACCAGCGTATTTCTTTTGCGATCATATTAGCAGTGGCATGAACAGTGGCTTCTGTTCCGCTCGCGCTGAAAAGATTTCTTTTAGGCAAAGGGCTGCTAAATTTGCTGAGATCACTAAAAATTGGACGCAAAAACAGCAAGGCGCATTTTTGAGCTTGAGAAAGCTCGGTGATGTCTTTTTCGCAGAACGTGCTGTATCGGAGCAAGATATGTCTGGCACCGCACGCGGTCAAATTGCGGTCGAAGAAGAGGCTCGCTTGAAAGACGCGTTTTTTAAATCCATACAAGCTTTTGAGGCCGGTCAGTTCCCCAAAGATGCTAATTTTAGCCAGGCTGATAGGGATTTAAATGCGATTTATTCCCGAATTATGAAGAGAATAGACATGAAAGACCAAGGTACGATAACAAAGGAGGGCATCCGTGCCACCGAGCGTAAGTGGCTTCACTACCGAGACGCCTGGGTCCTCTTTGCAAGTACTCGATATGCAAGTCTTTCACCCGATCTCTGGAAAACTTGGCTCACTCAGCAGCGTATTCAGCAGCTTAAGGCATTTGCGCCAGTGACCCAGCAAATGTGATGTGTGATTCTTCCACAAAAGTTCCTACCCCAGCTGCCTTGCGAGTCTAAGCTTTTACAAGGTCAATGCTTTCTGTTTTTTTATCGCCTTTAAAAGCTGGAGCGTTTACAACAGAGAGGCGTCCTCAACGTGCAGACATCTCTAGACACGAAAGGAATCCCAAAGATTACAAGGAGTTTTAAAATAGAGTTGTCTACAAATTGTA
>PLEQ01000240.1 GCA_003136475.1 Deltaproteobacteria bacterium | reverse complement strand
CATCATCGCAGCACCTTTCGCAGATACGTCACTGTCTGTCGCTTGCAGTGACTGTCGAACAGAATTTGGTACATTAGCGTAACGCTCTAATCAGCAAAGCCGTTCGCTTGAACTGTGGCTTGCATCCAACTCAGCAGAGTCAGGACATCGAGGTGTTTAGCGGGAGAGTCGGGAGGGATAGAGTCGAGGAGCTTGAGTTTGATACTGCCTTCGATTTCTTTGACACTTGGCACACCATTACGCGGACCTTTTTTGGTGTAGGCGGCAGCAGCGATGACAAAAGCCATAGAAGCGATCCCTTCCACAGCTGAAATAACATTCGACGCGACCGGCACTATGCCGAGGAGCGCGGTTGCTGCCCAAGCAAGATTACTGGTTGTGTTGACAATCCAAATCCGTCGTTCGTCCTTGAGTTTGATTTCTTGAGCAAATTTGAGAGAGCCGGCGAAGAGCGCACCTAGTAAAATTCCCCGTTGACGCACGTCAAATCTGCCAACGGAATCGTCATTCAAAATGTTCGACATTTTAATGACAAGGCGAGCGAGGAGGAGTGGCAGGTGCTTAGGATTTTTTTGGGACCAAAAACTCATATAGCGCCCGACAAGTTGGGCGGAAGCTTTAGCAATTTGGACGAGATTGTCAGAATTGAGACGGTTGGTCATTTTGACGAGTGTATCTGCGACAAAATGATAATCGGAAAGTACGGACAACCTATCTTCCAGCAGCGGTAGAATCTTATCGGGAGCAATGGCCATTAGCGTAGATAGAACATCAGACTGCCGCTGAATGCCGATTAGGAAGCTCAGAGCCGCTGCTGCGTTGATTTCAACTTTGTGCTTATTACGATGGCTATGACGATCAACCCATTGGACTTCGACTTTTTTCTGACCGAGATGGTTGAACAATTTTACGAGCTCGGCCTCAGGCAGGCTCAGGATCTTTTCAGCGGAAAGCGTTTCTAAATTAACCTGCAGTTCTCCCCAGGACGCATCTGCCGTGAGGATGCCGTTGGGAATAAAAACATTAGGATCCTTAAGTACAGCTCCGATGGGGTAATTTAAGCAGAGATCTGCGGTGAGCTCACGAAGGGCTTCTTCTTTTTCGTTGGTTACGACTCCATCTGCGTAGAAAGAGGAACAAACACAAACATGCACACTGCGCGTAGTATACTCCAGAGATTCACAATCATTTGCCAAAGAGACTGAGCTTTGAAAAAAGAGACAAAAGACCCCGACTAGAATTCGGAGAAGAATACCCAAAGCCATTGTGACGCCTCCCGTTTTTTGATAGAAAAACTTGCCAGCTAGCTCGCGATAGATAGATCTACCCAAATTCGCAGAGCAAGTGAGGAGAGCTTAAAGAAAGACTCTTGAGATTAGCCTAAGAAGCGAATTGAGAAATTGTAAATTCTGGCTTTCAAACAACCTCGATTGAATTTGATTTATGCACCAGCATGCATCGCCAAACCAAAAAAGCGCCTAACGAGCCGCCTATAGACACTCCAACGGTAGCGGTCCAGCCTATGAGGAGAAGGAGCATTTCCTCGGAGTAGTGCTGCTTTAACTCAGATGTTCGCGGACAGTCCAGATCCACTGTAGCATTGCTCTCTATAATGGGTGGAATGATGAGGGGTAGAGGGCTAGCGGTGGGCGAGGTGATTTGCCCACTATGTGCTTGGAAAGGCATCGCGATCGCAAACAAAAGGATCCAACGAGCGCAGGTTCTGAGCATAAAAACCTCAAGGGTAGTTTGAGTCACACGCTGACGATGACGACACTCCGTATCACAGCAGATAAACCCGCACAAAGACCTAATATTTCGCGACAGAATATGCAGACGAATTTTCTTTACCTCTTGGCTTCAAAACGATAGATGTCATCTTAGCTTGGGGGGGAGGGATCCTATAGAACCTTATGATTTTGTGCTTTTCTGCCGAGGTCTCTCCTATAAATATCTCAAAACTTTAAAAGAAGAGTTCGTTATGTATTTGAAGGCTGGCCTTTGGATTTTGTTTTGGATTTTTTTTGCACTTCCTTCCTTTGCTGCGAGCGAAGATAAAATGCATATAGAAGAAAAATCGGATAATGAAGAAGATGTACTGCCTATACAATATTATCTAGACAGCTCTGTCCCTTGGGTTTTTAAGAATCCTCAGCGACGCGGGCTTTTCATCTCTAGCAAGCATGTAGAACCGGATGCCGTGTGCACATCCGAACGAGCCGGTTCTTTCATTAGCTTCGAAACAGCTAAAATTCCCAAGATAATAGCAAAACACAGATATAGAGGCTTCCTATGTTGACAGGCTTTCCTATCTCATTTCAACTAAAAATTTTCTTTGGCCAGCTAGATATTATACAGAAATTAAATGTAGAGCCCCAAAGTTTGACGACGCTTTGAAATTTGTTAAGAAGCAGGGGTATAGACAAAAGAGAGGAAAATCGTATGATCTGCTGCTCATTAATAAAATGTTTGAGACTTACCCTCTCCTTTATCACTATGACGAGGTATGGGATTCCTTAAAAAAATCCCATATAAGCTTCGAGATGGGTCTATCAACCAAGTAGACAATTGTTGAAAGAAATAGTTTCCGACACTCTCTCCTTTCGATTTTTCTAGAATTTCTCAATTTTAAAAATCTGATCTGCAAGATCTTCAAGTCTCTCGCTCGGATCTTGGGTGATAGCGTCCCCGTGGGCAACACAGATGGCTTTGAGCCCGTCGATGGAGGCCATTTTCCTTAGCCATTCTGCGAAGGCTTCCCGCTTTTTGAGATAAGCAAAACGACCGAACGTGGTTAGACCAAAGAAACCTGTAAAGCCTGTCATCTTCATGAGCCAGCCATCAAAACCGCTGAGTGTGCCAAGATTAAAAAGAAGATCGGTAAAGACCAATACCTTTGAGCTTTCGGTGCCGACCTCATAGCAGAGCTCATAAGGGCGGATGCCAGCAGGCTGATGACAGCCGACGCCTAGCATCGGCAAAACCTCTTCAGCAAGTCCGTGAACGGGTAAGATTTTACGCACCTGTTGGAATGCGGCTTCGGGGCAGAGAACTTTAACTTTGGGATAACGTTCTTTGTAAACTGCCGCATCCATGCAATGCCGACGATTGGGCACGACCAGAAATTCCGGTACTCCGAGCGCTTCCAACTGACGCATGCTTTCATCATGTAAGGCAATCACGCTATGGAGCCAAAGATCCCCGCCATCCATGCGATGAATAACCATGTTGCGTGGCAAGTGACCACGCGCAAAACTGCCCGTGACTTGCCAAAGATCTTCAGTGATTTGAATCAGCGGGTAGTGGGGTTGAACATGAAGATTCCAACGTCGGTTTTTTTCAGTCATGCAATTCTCAGGCTCTTGGCTTAGGGTCTGTGGTCGTTTGGATTCTAGGTCCAGGCAGTTTATTTTAAGCTAAAGCGCCTCAAAAAGACAGACCCGCCCAGCCATGGGACGCTTCATGGTCAAAATTTCTAAGGGAAAATGGCTTCTATCTTGCTCTTTCTGAGTTGGCGGTGTATCAAATGACGATTTTTACCTTCCTCTTTTTGGAGGCTTTTCATGGCAAAGCAAACTCTACTCTTCGTTTTTATCAATATGTTCCTACTAGAAGCTTGTGGCAGCAAAGACGCTATGACAGCGAACGATACTGCTGAAACGCATCACCAATCTGGGAGCTGCGGTTCGCATGTCGTCACAGCTTACAACAGCGTGGTGAGCCACTGCTCCGATCTGGAAAGCTCCAGTGCGAAGCGTGCCGATCTTTTTGAGTGCCAATCCCGAAGCGATAAGTTTCTGCAGCTGTACCCGCGTGTTAATTGCACGCTAAGTTTGGGTTTGGAAAAGCAGGAAGTGCAAGTGACACCGGCCAGGATTCGTGAAATTCGCAAAAACGCTGAACAAAAGTACCGTGAGTTTCACAACGACCTTTTTCAAAAATTTTCTGCAAATATCGAGATGCAGAAATTATCCCGCATCTCATTGATGGAATAGACAGACTCTGCCATTTTTTCGCCGAAACTGATTTTCTGGCATGAATATTGCTAATTTCTCTCTTGTTTTTCTTTAACAGCAACAAGAGGAGAGCTAGCGCTGGGACTCACCACCCGAGGGCGGCAACAACCGCCCTTTTTTTTATGCCTGATTCAGCACAATCGACGATAATGCGGCTTCCTCTTTCCAGAAAGGAAGCTCATGCCAGAAACAGTGCGTCTTACGCAATTGAGTCATAAAGGTGGCTGCGGATGCAAAATTGCGCCGGCAGTTCTTAGAGAGCTCTTGCGGCGATCGGTTCCCCATTTATATCCTCAAGAACTTCTGATTGGTCCCCAAACCAACGACGATGCTGCTGTGTTTCAAATCAATGAGACGCAGGCGATTGTAGCTACGACCGATTTCTTCATGCCTATAGTTGACGACCCGTATGACTTCGGAGCGATAGCGGCGACCAATGCCATTTCCGATATTTATGCGATGGGTGGAACGCCACTCTTCGCGTTAGCTATAGTTGGGATGCCACTCAACATTTTACCCTTGGATACGGTTCGAAAAATCCTTGAAGGCGGAGAGCGTGTCTGCGCCAAGGCCGGTATACCTATTGCTGGCGGTCACTCTATCGATGCACCGGAGCCGATGTACGGACTCTGCGTGATCGGTATGGTTCATCCCAAGCAAGTTAAGCGTAATTTGGGAGCGCAGCCCGGGGATCACCTGATTCTCGCTAAGCCCCTAGGCGTCGGCGTGTACTGTTCGGCGCTCAAAAAAGCCAGACTCAGCACGGAAGCTTATGCCGAGCTCATGGCCGTAGCGACGCAACTCAACACGCCCGGCATCCAACTTGCACAAATTGCGGACGTCCATGCTCTCACGGATGTCACAGGCTTTGGTCTGCTGGGACACTTATGGGAGATCTGTTCGGCTTCGCAAGTTGCCGCTCACGTTCAGTGGGACCAAGTCCCCCTTCTTAAGCAAGCTGCGCAGTTGCTTGAGGAGGGTTTTGTCACCGGGGCCTCGCAGACGAATTGGATGACTTACAAAGAAAATCTTATCGCTGCTGACACACTCACGCACCTTCAACGCACCCTGATCACCGACCCCCAAACCAGTGGTGGTCTTCTTCTAGCCTGTGCGGATGCGAGTGTGGATAAAGTGCTGAAAATCTTTGATCAGGAGGGTTTCTGCGCAAAAATCATCGGTAGTTTTGTTGAGGATAAACCACTGATTCGTCTTTTTTAAGATTTCACTTGCGCCCATACTTCGCTGTCAAAACCGTTTCTGCGAGTTTGTTGTGATTCAGGCTAAAGCTGACCATTGCGGCAGAAGCCCCTTCCTCAATCTGCAGCATATCCTTGAGCGCATAAAGTTTGAAAATATAGCGATGAGGTTTGCCCGGAGGTGGGCATGGACCACCGTAGCCGGGTTTTCCAAAATCGGTGCGACCTTGAATGCTGCCTGCTGGTAAAGCAGCGCTGTTGGTACTACCCGCTCCTGCTGCAAGTTTGGTGGTTCCTGCTGGAATATTAAAGACCACCCAGTGCCACCATCCGCTGCCTGTTGGGGCATCAGGATCAAACATGGTTAGTGCAAAAGCTTTGGTGCCTTTTGGGGCACCGCTCCATTCGAGATCTGGCGAAATGTTCGCACCTGTGCAGCCAAAGCTATTAAAAACTTGTGCTTCTGCAATGGTGCCATTGTTTTTTAAAACGGAACTTTTCATAACAAAGGCTTGCGAAAAAGCCGACCCCGACAGCCACCGGCTTGCCAAGATGACTAAGACCCTTTTGAACATGGCAAAATCTCCTCGTTGTTTTACGGCATATTTTAGCTGGCAAGACGGTGGTCTTGTCAAATTGTCTTTAGCTCCTCCGCGCGTTCGGGATGACGGGTCAGTCCAATGCAGTTGAAAGAGGTCATCCCGAACGCAGTGAGGG
>PLEQ01000131.1 GCA_003136475.1 Deltaproteobacteria bacterium | reverse complement strand
CAAAAGAGCAGGATCCAGGACATCCGGGCGGTTGGTGGCAGCGATAATGATGACCCCTTCATTCGCTTCAAAACCGTCCATTTCAACAAGCAGTTGGTTTAGAGTCTGCTCGCGCTCATCATGACCGCCACCCAGGCCAGCGCCGCGATGTCTGCCGACGGCGTCGATTTCATCTATAAAGACGATGCACGGGGAANNGCGTTCTTCTTGCCCTGCTCGAACATATCCCGCACGCGGGAGGCGCCGACACCGACAAACATTTCGACAAAATCGGAGCCGGAAATGCTGAAGAAAGGCACACCAGCTTCACCAGCGACGCCCTTGGCAAGTATGGTTTCGCCGGTGCCAGGCTGGCCGATAAGGAGCACCCCTCGTGGAATGCGGCCGCCAAGGCGAGTGAATTTCTTAGGTTCGCGAAGAAAATCGATGATTTCCTGCAGTTCGTACTTAGCCTCGTCGATCCCTGCAATATCTTTGAAAGTGACCCGCGGTTTTACATCATTCACCAGCTTAGCTCGACTTTTACCGAAAGACATGGCTTTCCCGCCACCAGCCTGAATAGAGCGCATGATGATGAAAATAAAGACGAGAATGATGATCATCGGGATTAAGTTGATGATCACCGACTTAAGGAGATTGTCGGATTCCGGTTCTTCGAAACTTAGTGTAACGCCATGCTCTTCCATGAATTTACGCGTCGCTTCGTCGTTTGGAACATAGGTCCGAACCTTGCTTCGATCCGCCCGGAAACCCGTCAGATGATTTTCCTTGAACACCGCCTCAACGATACGATCATTTTCATTGGGAGGGTTTTCAACGAGACGCTCGAATTCCGAATATTTCAATTCGGTAACGGTCTCTTGATTAGAAGTAATGATACTCGCCAAAAATCCTACCATCACGATGACAGCGATGATCAGAAAAAGTATGCGAGGTTGATTTGGTTTCTGTAACGATGCAGCCATGGGCTTCTTATTCTCCTAAATGGAATAAATCCGACTAGCCTAAAAATCCCTAAGCTTCCTAACGTCTGGCTTAGAATTGCGAACTTGGAATTTCTGATCTAACACAGTTCCCGAGGGAACCGGAAAAAAATCGACTATTGCTGAGGGGCCAAGAATAATCGCCCTTTCTTCCTGAAAAACCGCCGCCGCATGCTGTTTGTATCGGGGTTTTTGCGCTCCCCTTAAAACAGAAGAGATAGAAATTTTTCCGTTATGTTGTAACAGCCTTCGCCCAGATGGAAGTTGTGCAAGGATTCTCGACGTCTTCGGACTCGAGCGGTGTAGAGATCCAAGCGCTTGTTCCAGGATTTTATGGTTGATTCCCTCGCCTTCAGGTCGCCCTATCCCACATGAAAGGACATCGTAGGCAACGCTTTGGGGCAAAAAATCCAGAGTCTTCTTATCTATCACGTGCGTCTCTTCGCGTCTGCTCTCAGTCATCAACTTTTCTACTGGAGGAAGAGATGCTCGCGCGAACTCCACAAATTCTTTAGTTTCNNCGAGTTCAGTTTTTCCAGCTCAGGAAGGACAATATTGCGGATAACGTTGCGACTATAATCCATCTTATCATTGCTAGAATCTCGCCGATGCTGCAAATTCTGCCGATACATCCACTCTGCTAATTTAGCGCGCGTGATGCCAAGCAAAGGGCGCCAAAACGGCGGATGCCATTCCTGCATTCCAAGTATACTTCCTGGACTGACACCGCGAATGAGTCGAAGCAGTACATTCTCAGCCAAATCATCTTTTTGATGCCCCAAGGCAATGACCCAACTATCTTGGGAAAATTCTTTAAATTGATCAAGACGAATAGCTCTCGCCCAGGCTTGGATATTATTTTCCTTGCGACTTTCGCGTTCAGCGGCGCTCACTTTACGCACAAAAAATGGAACATTATGATATTCCGCGTGCTTTTTGACGAAGTTTTCGTCCCCATCACTTTCCTTAGAGCGTAAACCAAAATTGAAATGAAGAAGAGCCAAAGGAAAATTTTTTTTCATTTTGAGTCTTCGATAAAGGATATGAAAAAGAGCAGTCGAATCAAGACCTCCTGAGCAAGAAACTATAAGCCCCTTATATTCCTTGAGAAAATCGGGGTTTTGCGTTTGCAGCAGAGTATCCAAGTTATTCATATCGTGAGCTATTCATTTAACCCTTGGTTATTTTTGTTTTCTAAGACTGCGTTTTTATTTTCCACATGAGCCTTAAGTTTTTTTACCAAACACACGATGGGCAAAACACAAGTTCCAAGTTGGAACTTGCGCTCTGGGGTCTCACCTGGAGCGATCGTAAATCCATGGAATGGAGACTTCGTATGGGAATGCGTATCCGCACTAATACCATGAGCCTTGTAGCCCAAAGGCAACTCACAAACAACACTAAAAGCGTCGGTGACAGTATAGAAAAGCTGTCCTCTGGCTATCGCATCAATCGATCCGCGGACGATGCAGCAGGGCTAGCAGTTTCAGAAACTATGCGTGCTAATATCCGCAGTTTGAATCAAGCAAAAAGAAATACCAACGACGCGGTGTCGATGTTGCAAGTTGCAGAAGGTGGCATGCAGGAGATGACCAACATCATCATCCGTATGCGCGAACTTACAATGCAGTCCGCAACGGATACCATCAACGATTTGGATCGTTCCTACCTCAATCGTGAATATACGCAGCTCGCGGATGAGATTGATCGTATTGCAGGAACAACCGAATTTAATGGAAGACGATTTTTCGTCAAAGACAGTGACACTCCTGACGAATACACCATCCAAGTTGGCAAAGATAATGAACCTGGAAAAGACACGATCTCAATCGATTTACGAGGTCTTAAATTCAACTCCAATGACCTTGGCATCGGCAAAGAAGATGAAATAGGGCCGATGGCAGCAGATGGCAAAGGGCCATCACGTGAAGCCATTTCAGCCAAAATCGGTACTCTCGATAATGCTCTCAACCACATTGCTCAGGAACGAGCCAACATAGGTTCTCTACAAAGTCGCTTCAGTTCAACCATCAACAGCCAAAGTATTGCAGTTGAGAATCTCAGCGCATCACGTAGTCGAATTGTGGATGTCGATTTTGCGGAAGAAACAGCTGAGCTTACGAAGGGTAAGATTCTCAGTCAGTCTGGCGTTGCCGTTTTATCACAGGCGAATCAATGGCCCGAGATGGCATTAGCATTGCTACGTCAGTAACAGTTTTGATGTCAAGGAGGACAAAATATGGCCTTGGAAATAAAAACGAACTTGGCGGCCATTCAGGCAAATCGACACTTTGCTGAAAATAGTGAAGATATGAAGNNGAGAATCAATCGTTCGGCAGATGATGCGGCAGGCCTAGCGATTTCAGAGTCGATTCGAGCGCGCATCAGAAGTTTGGACGCAGCAAAGCGGAATGCCAATGATGCTGTGAGTTTTCTTCAAACTGCAGAAGGTGGTTTTAACGAAGTGACGAATGTGCTTATTCGGATGCGTGAGTTAACGACTCAGGCCGCTTCAGACACTCTCGGTAACCGTGAGCGTTCTTACCTCGATAAAGAGTTTCAAAGTCTGAGAAGCGAGGTGAAACGCATCATGGCTACGAATGAATTTAACGGCGTTAAACTTTTTTCAGATGATCTGGTGGATAAACCGTTACAAATCCTGGTCGGTGCTTCCAATCGTGGTGATATGCCCAACGGACAGANNGGTCCGGATGGTACGAGTGACTTGTTCGCTCGTTTTGATAATGCGATCAATTCCATTTCTGGCTTTCGTGCGAGTTTGGGCGGTGTCCAATCGCGTCTTAACAGCGTATTGTCCACCATCGATATTTCGCATGAAAATCTTGCTGCTACTCGCAGTCGCATTACCGATACGGACTACGCCGAGGAAACTGCCAATTTCACTAAATCTAAAATTCTTACCCAAGCCGGCCTGTCTGTTCTGTCGCAGGCCAATACAATACCTGAAATGACTCTCGCGTTACTGCGTTAGGTGTCGCTCGCATAGTAGCCGTCCGATGTGCTACTATGCTTGCGCATAACGTTTTTCCTTCGCGGAGTTAATCCATCCCATGTCTTGGCAGTTGTTCGAGCAGAATACTCATTTNNAGATATTTGTACCTTGCTTCGGGCTCAGAAAAAGACGCTAGCGTCTGCGGAAAGTTGTACGGGAGGTTTGCTCGCAGCTTCTATCACAGAAATTCCCGGCAGTTCTCTCGTCTTCCAAGGTGGGTTAACTTGCTACTCAAACTTGTCTAAATCTAAAATTTTATCGATTCCCCCAAGTCTCATCAGTCGCG
>PLEQ01000361.1 GCA_003136475.1 Deltaproteobacteria bacterium | reverse complement strand
GAGAGATCGCAGTCTTAGCTCTTTTGTAACTCGTAGACCTTAAGAAGCTGCGATCCAAGTCCAGTTTCGTCCACTATTTTCTTTATCTCGACGAAAACTATGCCAAAGATTCGCATCACGATAGGTACAAGATCGGAAAACGCTTATGCACTCAGTCCTGACGTGAGAATTCAGGAGGGCAAAAACCGCAGCACTTGCGAGGTTTAGAAAGGACCGATCCCCTTGGCCTGGACTCAGACACAAGCTTGCTTGCTCCTGCGTGAGACCCAAGATGGGACCAGAGATAGCATCCACAAATTCGGGCCCAACCTCGTAATGACAGGGACCGATTGCTGGACCCACCAAGGCAAAAATTGCCGAGTTGGGTTGCAAGTCACGCAATGTTTTGACACCTTTTGTCACCAGTCCGGCTGTGAGTCCGCGCCAGCCCGCATGGAGAGCCATGGCTGTGGTTTTGTGTTCTGTAACGAGCAGGATTGGGAGACAATCTGCGGTTTGGACACCGATCATCAGGCCAGCCTGCTGCGAATAGAGACCGTCGGCGTGGGGCCTTTCCGGACTCATCACTTCGGTCGCCGGACCGGCTTCCACAATCTTTGTACCGTGCACTTGGTGAACGGAATGACACCGCAGATCGGCAAAGCCCTTGCCCTGAAATCCATAAGGAACACCGAGTTTTTTTAACACACACTCGTCGTCC
Source organism: Deltaproteobacteria bacterium (assembly GCA_003136475.1). Lineage (GTDB taxonomy): Bacteria > Bdellovibrionota_B > Oligoflexia > Oligoflexales > Bog-1112 > BOG-1112. The sequence continues at coordinate 16,411 of PLEQ01000361.1, read as the reverse complement.
ATTTTCGAAAACCAATGGACCGAGCTCAATTGCAAAGCTGATGGGTTCATAACAAACTCCGCTCCCAAAGAGATACGGGACGACTAGTGCAAGAGACGCTCACGCAAAATCCGATCCTCGGCTTTAATAAGAGAGTACAGATACGTAGCTCTCGGTAAAGCTTTGAAGAGAAAGCGTTCGGCGATCCACTTGCGCGAGGGATCCATCGTACTATCGCTGACGAGCGAACTCGCAAGCGCTTCTATACATCTTAATTCGCAGAAATTCTCAGCTTGGAGCAGAGCAGGGCTCAGGTCTTGAATTTTCAAGTTCTTTAAATTCAACATACGCACCAGCGCGAGTGGGTTGCGTTTCACTTTCTCGACACCGGTGCCTTTGGCATTCAGTTTGACCAGTTTGTAGACGATGACGAGCAGAGCCTTACCAGTGATCTCTTTGATTTGTGAAAATTTCCTTTGCACGACATCTCTCTTGACGAAGGAATGAACCGTACCCCTTAAGGTACGATCGAACAGCACACGGGGATTTTTAATAAGGTCTTTAATGGCGTCTTTGATACACATCAGAGCTTGAATCTGCGAAGTGCCTTCATAGAGCGGGTAGATGAGTGCTTCGCGCAACAACCATTCGGCTTTATACTCGTGCATGTAGCCATAGCCACCATGAATTTGCAAACCCACACGCGCATGTTCGACGGCTTTTTCAGAGAGCCAGTATTTGATAAGTGGCGTGCGCGCCCGAACTTCACGGGTCACACTGGCTAACTGTTTCTCAAGCATAGGGATGGATGTGTCGGTGCCCTTGCCATCACGCAAGCGCCGCTCCAGAAGATTGCGCATGGACTGCAGAAAGATGGTTTCATAGCACAGACTGCGCGCAGCTTTGAGTTCAACCTCCATATCCAGCAACATGTTGGCAATCAGCTCATGCTTTGCGATCGGTTTTCCCCAAGTTTTGCGCTCCATGGCATAATTTTGGGCCAGGCGAAAGGTCGCTTCCATAATACCCAAGGCTTGCAGGGCTACGCCGATGCGCGACTCATTCATGAGGTCCAGCATGTAACGAAAGCCTGCATTCTTTTCCCCAAGGAGCCAGGCCTTGGCGCCGTCGTAGGCAAGTTCTGCAGTGATCGAGCCGTGGAGCCCCACTTTTTTTTCGATTTTAAGAAGCTTGATATTGTCTTTGCCATCAAGCAAGCGCGGGCACAGAAACAGCGACAACTTATCCAGCCCCAAAGCCCCTTTTTCCGATTTGGCAAGGACGAGACTGAGCCCGCCAGCCCCATTGGTGATAAACCGTTTGGTGCCATGCAGCGTCCAGGTGCCATCATTTTGCGGCACAGCATAGGTCTTGATGCCCGACAGGTCGCTGCCGGCATCCGGCTCGGTTAAAGCCATATTGCCCGAGATTTCCCCTTTGGCGAGACGGGGAATGTACTCATCTTTAAGTTCCTTGGAACCGTATTTTTCGATCACTCGAGCGATGCTCGCAAACCAATTCGCTGTAATCGCTGTCGAGGGACACGCACGGTTCAGCATCTCGGCTGCGGCCATCTCACAAAAGAAGGGGATGCCAAAACCCCCATACTCTGTCGCTATGCCCCCCCCGGTAAAACCAAGCGACAAAAGAATATCGAGGTTTTTACTGAGTACGGGCGGAATCTTTTCTTTACCATTTTCCAGTAAAATCTCGGCATCATCGATTTCATGCGAGCGCGACGCAATCTCGTGGCAAATCGGTCCAAACGAGTCTAAGACGTCCGCTACCGCTCGCATATAGCCGCCAGCATCGCGTGCGTCAAAACAGGCTTTTTCCTCTTCAGTTAATAAGGCAAAAAGCTCCCCCATTTTGATTTTATGATCGAGATGAAATGTAATGTCAGGATTGTCGGAATAGAAGTTTCCAGCCATTTTGCTCTCCCAAGCTCTTTTGCGAATACTGAGGGTCGAATATAATGAATCTAAGATGATATTAAATCGAGAATTTTTAGCAATACTAGGATTCACCTGGGGCCTTGCGTTCACCTCGCTTCTTTTGGCTCAGAGCTCAGCCCCCGATTCCAACTTTCGCGAAGCCTGTCGACTGCGTGTTGCGGGACTCTTCCTTGATGTTTACGCGCAAGCTGACAACGCAAAAAATACCATATCTCTGCTGATGGACAATAACCAGAAGTTAGCAAGCAAAGAGGTTGAATTAGGTCGCGAGCTCAGCTCAACACAACAAAAGATCCTTAGCGACTATTACAATGTTGAACTTTTGGAAAAGAAGGCCGATATCGACGCTCAAATCAAAAGTATTCAAGATGCCATGGCCGAGAATACCAGCTCGCTCAAGGGCCTCAAAGCCAAGCTGCCCGAGTTGAACCAAGAGTCGGAGGAACTCCGAGCCCGTATCCTACACCTTTTTTACTTTCAGAATATTGGAGGAGGAGGCTTAGGCTACCATTTTCAAATCCAATACCGTGAAAAATGTCCAAGCTTCGATGATTCCTGTGCCTTGCCCAAATCGGGATATGACGACCTACGCAAGATATTTCTCGGATATGACTTTCCCCCAGCATGCTCACGTTATATCAAGCAGTCACAAGACCAACACTAGCTAGCTCAGTCCTGAGCCGCTCGATCCGACTCTTCCTTCTCTAGCGATAGCATAGTCAGAACCCGCGCAGCGCTGTGCTTAAGAATCGTCGCAATCTCATCTTTTTGCTTAAGTTTCGTACCTTCAACCGCTTCGATTAACTTTTCAGTATCTTCAACATTGCGCATATAGCTACACGCAGCTTTGACAACATCACGATCAGCGATCGACTCCATCCAATCCAAACCTTCGTTATAAACTATATAACTGGCAATCTGAGCTGCAAGAATCGCGGTAATATAGGTGGCTGGCAACCGTGTTGTGATGCGCTCACGGAACTTCTCCACCAACACCGACGGGCAGTGTTTGTAAATCAATTTCAAATAAAGCGGATCTTTCATCATGCTCGGCCCCTTGCCGGTGAAGGCTTGGAGCAGAATATCCGTCAGATCATTGATCTCTTTAGAAATTTCCTTGGACAATTCGACCAGCGTCTTAGCTCCGCCGCGTTGAGCATACTCACGAAAGAGCAGCCTGGCCTCTTTGCCAGCTTTGTCTCGTAGTAGATCGATCACATGCTTGACGTACGTCGCCTTGATCGCCATAAATTCTTTTTCTTCAAGAATGAGCGACTCAATAACTTCATACGAGGAACAAATNNTGCGGTGGAATCTTTGATGATAAAAATGCCCGCTTCCTGAAGTTTCTCCCGTGCCTCATTGGTGAAGAAAATATTGGCACCCTCGACGATGCCTTTGCAGGTGGGTTTATTGTTGGCATCCAGAAATTTCATCCAATTTTGAATATTCACAGTATACGGACGACCACCTGCCGGTATAAAAATATCAGCAGGTGCAACAAAGTGCAGCTCATTGCGTTTAAGGATGTTTTCACCCGTGTCCGCCCTGATTAAAAAGGCTGTCTTATCCCGGGACAGTTTGGTCTTATCAAATTCCGCTATGGGTTTTTCAGCTTTAAAAAGCCGCAGGAGCTCCTGCCAGTCCAATCCTGCCGGATCATACGCTGCACCGTAGCCGTCGGCAATCGCCACAACTCGAGCATTTTCCCCATACTCACGATACAAAATCTTCAACTCGTTCCCAGCAACATCACCATCAGGACCACCGGTGACTTTAATGGTAAACGGCTTTTGCTTGGGATCGATGCGGAGGAATTTAAGAATATGGTCGACATAGACATTGAGGCCTTCAGAAGTCACCCCATATTCTTTATGATTGATACCAGCACCCGGTTTTGAAGACATGAAAGCCTTGGCATATTTGTACTTGCGCCGGGCCGCTTGGTCGGTGATCCATACGATCAATTCGTTGGTCACGTTTTCGTCGGGACCGAGGTAGATGATTTCTTCATGGTCATAATAACTAACCATCTTGAGACTACCCCGTTCCTCTTGGGTCTCTTCCTCACGCACCAAAAGATCGAGGAGCGCGTTGATGGCACCTTTTGCTGCACGATTACGGTTCGCATTCAGCTTCAAGAGCATGACAGCTTTAGAACCACCTTCGGGAATGTCTTTGTTCTTCAACTGCTGGGCATAGCTCAAGCCATAGACTTCGTCAAAGAGTCCGGCTAGGGCATAATTATACTCTGGAGCATTGCGTGGAACGACGATCCTGACGCCCCCACGTGCCACATCTTTCCACCGCACATGGAAAAAGCGGTAGTCTCGCCCAATGATAAAGTAGATTGCAAAAGGTTTCTGCGGATAGTAACGCTCATCAAGCACATCCGGTGACACTCGAAAGGCCAAACCGGTCTTGGTGTGAAAATAGTAATTGGTCAGCAAAATATGATCGATGAATTTCAAGCTTTCTTGGAAAATCAACTTTTCAATCGGATCGATAATTTTATCGATATTCGCGGCTGCTAGCGCACGCTTCTGCGCGTAAACCCCTTTCTTACGATCTTCGTCAAAGAGTGGACTGAAACGCACGCGAAAAAGCTCGGCAAGGGCTCCCAGATTTTCCTGGGACTGGCGGAAGGTCGTGAGAATGCGATGCTCAGAAAAATAGTACGCATTCTGCTTGCTCAATAGAATATGCACCCAAGCGGCTACGCTGCGCACAAAATTAGCTGCGTTGACTGAGAAAAAGTAAGGTTCGCGGACCAAGAGGCTGTATTCATCCGAATCCACCCAAGCTAAGGTGCGCAGAGCTTTGATCAATTTACGGACCGGCACCGACTGAAAATCAATCTTCTTGCGGTCCAGAGAGACCACATTAATATTAATAACCGTAATCGCTTCCGCCATCCCCTCTTCAAAATGGATGATAAAGTAGCGATTCACTTCAAAACCATAGCGATAGATGAGATGGAGAATATCCTCCAGCACCTCAGCAGCCTTAACTTCCTTCATGCCGATGGTCAGACGGGCCGTCCCCACCTCATCGTCCCAGGACTCAAAGAAGGTATGCACCCCTTCCTTGAAAAACATCTTCTGATACATCCGAAAAGTATTGCGAATTCGGCGCGCTGTACCATACATGACGAAATGATGATCGAGATGCGCAATGTACTTGTCTATCGCTTCCACACTATCCGGATATTTTTTGAGCAGGAGCTTTTTGGCACGATTGATCTTACTGACCAAATGATCATTGCTTACATCGGCTTTAACAAACGGCCCCGTAAAAAAATTGGCAATAAAAAGCAAGCGATCGTGCGAGTAATAAAGGGCCCCAGCCTTGGCCCGAATCGGTTCGAGTTTCTTAGCAAGGTCGGTGAGCACACTCGAATCTCCGCCAGGACCAATGAAGGTTACCTCAGAACGATCCCGGTTCCATAATTCCACCATTTGCCGAGTTTCAAACACATGCCCGGTAATAATCGAAGACAGGTGCCGAACCTTGTCGGCGCGGGGAATCGTCTGATAGTAGATCTGCGGCATATTCTTGAAAAACCAAGGCGTCAGAATCGAGATGCTTTGGTCCAAACTGATACGCACGGTCTCGGCAATATCATTGATGTAGGATTCGAGTTCGTCCGAACTTTTTGCCAACTCGTCGATCTCTAACAAAGGATCGGATTCGCGACCCACTTTTTCAACATCGGCTTTAGGCTTAGACTTAACGGGAGTACTCAACGGCGCCTTAGATTTCTTTATTTTACTCATGCCAATCTTTCAAAACTAAACAATTAAAGCTTGCCACTCATCTTGCAGTCTAAAGTAATCTTGTAAAGAAGGACAAAGTCGTCGGGCTTTATGCACGCTGTCGATAAGATCCTCGGCAGGCGTACGTCCTTGCCCCGTAAATCGGTGATAAAAAGCCATCAAAGTACGGCCGGCCTGTTCCCCACAAAAATTACCGGGCATACGACCAAGACCCTCGATTGCGAGTTCCATCAGCTTTTTAGACACAGTCTGCAAAGCCGGTGACTGCAAACCCAATCGCGCAGCAAGCATGTTCTGATCGACCTGAGCAAGAGTGGGCAACAGTAGGTTCAAAGCACTTTCCAAATTCTGTGAATCATACAATAAGCCCACATAAAAAGCGGCCGGAACAATCTGCCAAACGCGTGCCTGACAATCCACACTGCGCAGTTCCATATAAGCGCGTGGACGAACCTCAGGAAACAACAACGACAAATGCACGATAAAATCGTGAAGCGTTGGGAAAATGCCGTTTATGCCGCGTTCGATCCATTCATTCATGCTGATTGATTTCGAAGGTACAAAGTAACCCAATTGCTCGACAAAGACAACCGGACAGGAGAGTGCGAAATCAAGATAGGTTTCAATACAGCTGGCACGATCCCGTTTCCTATGAATTCTATCCAGACCGACAAAACCCGTTCGCCCACGATCGAGATCTCGCCAAATACTGGTGCGTGTGGAAAGAAAGTCACCGCGTTTCTTTTCGACAAAGGGCGAGTAGGCAAAGATCNNTAAAAGGCGCGAGTAGCTGCGCTGCTAAATAACGGTTTACCAAACTCGTATCGCTGCGCCCAAAATCCAGACAGACTTGAATGGAACAGGTCTGCCGCATCATCTGTGGGCCAGCTTTCGAAGCTATATTTCGAAAATACTGATCCATCGCCATATAGCGCTTTTTTGGTGTTTGAATACCGATTTCATCAGTGCTATGCCACGGATCGATAGGAACCTGCAGAAGACCCAAGTGTTCCTTGGCCAAGGCCACTTCCAAAAGATGCTGAATCTCCGACAAACGCCCTTGCGCAGCATCGAGGCACAAAAAAGGTTGCGAGGAGAACTCAACCTGTCCACCCGGTTCGAAGGAAATCGTCTCGCCGCTCTTGATTTTAATCATCAACATAACATCATTGTGATTAAAATCTGAGCGCTCGCGCAGGAGCTCCCACCCTTGCTCATTGGCTAATTTTTGCAAAGCACCATGGACTGGATTATGACTTGAGAGAGGGGGAGGATAAAGATCGGTAGAATTCAGATGGACCGGAAGCATTTCAAGTTCGACACCCACATATCCCGGCCAATCGCGATATTTTTCGTGGAACTGATGGGCACTCAGATTAAAAACAAATTCGTCTAAATATTCATAGCACGACCGAAACGATAAAATTTTCCTGTTCTGCTGTAGCGACAAGCGACGTACCTCTGCTGGAGTATTNNATTGATGAATCATTGAGGAGAAACTGCTTTACTTTCAACACGTATAGCGAAGTCGTTTATACCGTTTTTTCGAACTTCATCAATGAGTTTGATCACGGTGCCGTGGGGAGTGTCTTTATCCGCAGAAATGAGCGCTTGCAAAGATTTGGTATTCCCGGCTGCACTCTTCTGCTCTTGCGCGATATAAGCTTTGACTTCGCTGAAGTTCAACGCCTTGCCATCGGCAAATAAATTCGAATTGCGATCTACGACAAAGGATAAATTTTTCTTCCCTTTGCTCTCCGCACCCGAATCCGCTTGCGGGAGTGTCACCTGAATCGACTGATGCACCATATAAGTCGTCGTTGCCATAAATATAATAAGCAAGACCAACATCACATCCACAAGCGGGGTGACGTTGATACCCGTAATGTCCTCGTCATCATTAAAAATCTGCATGGCTTGCCCTCTTATGGTTTCGAACCCGTCGACGTATCCAAGTAGCGGTAGATCATCATGACCTTTGCCACAGCTTGGGCATTGGCCATTTGATTCTTCACCACGCGATTAAATGCGTTAAACGCTACGACCGCTGGAATAGCGACGAGCAAACCCACCGCAGTTGCCACAAGCGCCTCTGAAATTCCGCTCATGATGACGGAAGGCCCCCCCTGGGGGAACATCGAAAGATCATGGAAGGCTTTAATGATCCCGATCACCGTTCCAAACAGCCCGATAAAGGGCGCATTATTACCTAACGTTCCCAGCACAACTAGGCCTCGATCCAACTTACTCTTCTCCCCAACAATCAGCCCCTCCATGCTACCTTCCATCGCCTCCCGACCATTGCGTCGATTGTGCAAGCCTTGCAATGCCACACGCGCAGCGAGGGAACGATACGAGGCACAAAGACCCTCCGCTGGTTCAAAAGCGCCGTCCTTTAAATAATCGGTCAAGGTCAGATTGAACTCCGTAAAATTGTGCCGGGCACGCACAAAGAAGAGCAGGCGCTCGAGAATGATCGAGACTGATAAAATACTCAGTCCAACCAGTAACCACAAGACCCACTCCGCACCGATCAGAGTGAGACCAAGGAACGCTTTCACTAATGTAAAATCAGACGTCATAGATCCCTCAAATATCTTTTATGATGCTCTCAAATAGTGTATTGCCAATCAGGTAGTTGATAAACTCATTAAAGGTGTATGTCACAGTGATCATCACCTGATCAATAGTGCGGCCGCTAGGCCCCAACACCGCTTTATTAACCAATGGTTTGACCGCTAATTGATTATATTCGAATGCGATTTGCAAGTAGTGCTTTTTTGCAAGCTGCAAGAGCGAGCCCATAAAGAAGCCTCCGCCAGTTCCGCGCCATTCGCCGGGAATCTCTTCCAAGACATCATTCACCCGCAACAAATGATACTGAGCCCAGCCACCGCGCAGGCCCATCGTCACACCCTTAAAACGAGCGGCCACTTGCGCCCCCGCAAAAATGAGTGAAGCCTGCGTCGGCCTCGCAAAACGTTCAAAACCCGCAAAGGTATATTCGCCAAACAAACCGGTGTCGAGGTGCTGCTTATAGGAAAAACCCAGCGCCAAGCCCGGCGTAAAACCCAGGTAGTTCGGCGTCAGCTCCTGCCCCTGGGGGCGAAAAGAAAAGGACCCGCTACCGAGCGAGCCAGCCAATAAGACCCCAGCAAGGCCCGTATCGGAGAGCAGAAAAACCGCGGCTCCAAGCATTGCCAGTAAAAATTTCACACGCCACCTATACACTTTGGCCGATCGCCGCTTCGAGCAGCTTGCAATAAAGAGAAAGGCTAATAATTTGCTCTTGTGTCTGCGCTGAGGATACCCGCGCCCGCCCTAACTCTGGCTTGCTGTGCAAGGAGGCGATGTCCCAGGGGATCGAAGTACGCAGGAAAAGGTCTTGCTCGACAATTTTTTCACTGCGGGAAATCACCCAGCCCGCAGGCGACTCCTCACATAGCCAGCCTTGCATGTCCCGCGGTTTAAGGAAAAAATAACTGCGACCATGCTCTATCTTACCCGTCTCCAAGAAAAACACCGCTGAACCAGGCGTGTTCCTATTTAGCTTTTGGCAGTAGGCTAAAATCCACTTTTGTAAAATGACAAAGGCCTCATTGCGCTCACGCGGATCCGTGACGAGCTCATAGCGGCTCTCGGGATAGGTGATTTTTTTCCTACTAAGAGTTCTTCGAAACATTTATATGTTGACACCTCGAATGATAAACCTTAAAGAATGTGAGCATCTTAGGCGGGAGTAGCTCAGTTGGCTAGAGCGTCGCGTTGCCATCGCGAAGGTCGAGGGTTCAAATCCCTTTTCCCGCTCCATTTTTTTTCTTCATTTCTATCCTCTCACAAACATCAGCACCTTAGATTTTATCAAAAGAACGACCTGCGCAGCAGTGTGCAAATATTTCCTACTCGGGTCCCGAAACTTCGCTAAGCAAATCCCCTCATTTTTCCTTCACATTAGTCCTTTAGAATTACCAAGCACCGTCGTCACTCTGAGCCTAGAAACTAAACTCAGACATCGACTCTCAGAAAACTCTGACCCCTGACCGAGGTCATCTCTCACCGGAGAATGTTGTGAAAAAAACAGGATTTCTATTTCTACTGCTCTTGAATTTTTCGTTGGCCCTTTTTGCCAGGGACTTTCAGTCTGACCCCAACCTCGTTGTGCACTACTGGGCCAAAAGAGGCAGTCCTTTTGGCCACGTAGCGATAGACGTTAAAAACGGCAGTGGGGACCACGTCTACCTTAGCTATGCTATGCGTAACGATCTCAAAGGTGACTTACGCAGACTTGGTGATTCGGCAACCATCAGACTGCCCCTACTGAGAGCCCACGCGTTTAGCGAGTACGAAGAATGGTGGCGGTCAGGTCCCTACTGGCATAGAAATCCTAAGTACGGCAAAGCTTACCACTTGCTAAGCTTCAACTGCGCCAACGCTGTCTCTAACGCTTTGAAGTTCCTGGACTACAATACACACTGGACCGACCATCAGTTTGCTCTGAGTCCCAAAAAAGTCTGGCAAAAAGCTCAGTCTTTTCACGAACACCTTAAAACAACTTGGCAGGGAGCTCTCGCTATCTATGATTCCGAGATCGATAAGCTCTTGCTTGAAACGGGCCTCGAAGAAGAGGATGCCGAACACATCCACAATTGGCACGAGCTCTTTGCCAAAGCCACGAACCAAGCTCTTCAAACAACTCAACTTAGCCTCAATGAAGGTCTAGATCTTGCCGTCAGACAATGGATCCATGCTAATTTAAAAAATCTTAGCGAAGAAGCCCTCACAAAGACTCAAAAGCAAATCGCTAAGCGACACACTCTCTCTGTCACAATGGGCACCAGCAACGCTACGCGATGGGAAACGATCAACGATGCTGCGCTAGTCTATGAGCATCTTATACACGCACAACAAAGAGCCTTCGAAAAAGTTTGGACTTTCCAACAAAACTCTCCCAATCCTTAATCGCAGCCCCCTGCTTCAATAAGACGTCTTCTGCAAGCCTGATCACCCGTACGCTTTTCCTACCCACTCCGCCAAATTAGCGATCTTGTCAAGCCTTCCCAGAATGAACAATATCGAATTATGTCAGTACAATAAAATCCAGGGTCCTAAATTCTGATTCGGTCAAAGATGACGGAATTGAAGGGAGTCCAGTTTGCAAACGACAAGGCAAAGCTTGAAAGCTCTCCCCCTTGAACGACAGTATGAGACGCTCCAAGATCTTTTTTCGTGGTCTGCTTACACCTATTCGCACCAACACGCTTTGGAATTCGATGGACAGCTTCTCACCTACGGTGAACTTCATTCGCTGGCCAATCGCTTTGCTGCTTATTTACGCTCGCATGGGGTCCGCAAAGGTGACTTCGTCGTACTCTATATGCCACGCGGCATCGATATGTTTATCGGGATGCTTGGCATTCTGGAAGCCGGTGCTGTCTACGTACCCATTGACCCCCACTCGCCGCTCGAACGCGTCACGTATGTTTACAAAGACTGTCAGGCTAAATTTATCGTCACCAGCTCCAGTCTTATGAAACCAGATTTTTCACTAGCGTGTCTTTTTCTCGATCAAATTCGTGATGACTTGAAAAGCTTACAAGTGCTCCCCAATCCAAAAGAACCGTCCACGGGCGATGAGCTCGCGTACGTCATTTATACCTCCGGATCCACTGGCCAACCCAAAGGGGTCATGATCCGTCACCACAGCATCGTGCATTTTGTTCATTCGGAAAGCTCTATTCTGAAAATCCGGTCGGATGACATCGTCCTGCAAGGCNNCTCTCGTTCGACATGTCTCTCGAAGAAATTTGGACCACTTTCTTCGCCGGTGCCAAACTCATCATAGCAAGTCATGAATTGATGACGAGTGGTCCAGATCTTGCTCCGATTCTCAGCACGCTGGGAGTGACGGTCTGGCACTGCGTACCGACCTTGCTCGCCATGCAGAAAGACGATATCCCTAGCTTGCGTCTCCTCAATCTCGGTGGAGAAGCATGTCCAGCCAATCTTGNNAACCTACGCTGAGTTAAAACCCAACAGGCCCGTCACGATCGGCAAAAGCCTACCAGGGTACGAAACCTATATCGTCGATGAAGCGATGATGCCCGTCATGGATGGTCGTGAGGGGGAACTCTGTATAGCTGGACCGGGCCTAGCCGCAGGTTATTTAAATCGTCCAGATCTAACTCGGGAAAAATTCATGAATGCGCCATTTCAGCGCAAAGACGGGTCGCCTATCTTCTTCTACCGAACAGGCGACCTCGTTCGTCGTAACACGGACAAGGAAATCGAATTCCTCGGCCGTTTCGACACGCAGATTAAAATTCGTGGCTTCCGGGTTGAACTTTCCGAGATCGAGTCGGTGCTCATGCAGGAACCCGGTGTCCAAACGGCAATCGTAGCCTTGCTGAAAGATCAGCATGCGTTCGATACACTGGTTGCTTTCATACTCTTGAAACCCCAACAGAAGTTCCAAGAAGCTCTCGCTTGGCAAGATCTCCGCTCGAAGTTACCACCCTATATGATCCCCGCAATATTGGAAACCGTGCAGGACCTACCGAGACTGCCCAGTGGTAAAGTGGATCGCAAACTTCTCCGCTTTCCCGAACGCACCACCAGTCCGCAAAAAGCGCTCAAAAAACCGAGCTCTGCAACGGAAAAGAAAATTCATGCCGTGTGGACGGAAATTTTTGCACCGATTCCGGTTTCGACTGAAGACGATTTTTTTCTCGACCTGGGTGGGCACTCACTGCGAGCGGCCTTAATGGTTTCGAAACTCCGCAAGGATCAGGGTCTGTCGTCCGTGTCTATTCAAGCAGTCTATAAGCATCGTACGATTGCCAGCTTAGCTAGCTTTCTCGATAGCAAAGAGGCTGAATACCAAACACGCGAGGGCGTCAGTCGGAGTTTTCAAGAGATTCCCCGTCTTCGTTACGTGCAGTGTCTGCTGGGTCAAGCTGCTGGCTTAGGCGTTTTATTTACCGTGCTATCCGTGATGGGTTTTCTTCCTTNNGTCCTGAGTATAGACCAGGGTAAATCCATCCTGACGAGCTTAGCAAGCTCGCTCTCGGTCTTTGCTCTGCTCTTGCCCGTTAGCTTTTGTCTGTCTGCGGGAGTGAAATGGCTTCTGATTGGCAAATACCAAGAAGGGGACTACCCGCTGTGGGGCTCCTATTATCTTCGCTGGTGGCTCGTTCGACGTTTTCACAGTTTGGTCCCGTGCTCGTTCTTGGTTGGCACCCCCTTGTTGAATTTTTACTTTCGACTCATGGGCGCCAAGCTTGGTAAAAACGTTTACTTGAATACCGATAGCTGCGACACCTGGGACCTACTGAGTATCGGTGAGGGCAGTGCCATATCGCAAGGGGTCACGTTTAGTTGCAGTTCGATCGAAGGTGGTCTCCTAAAACTCCGTACCGTTAAAATCGGTCCCTCCTGTTTTGTCGGAAACGGTGCCGTCGTGGGCATGACGACCGTGATGGAGGCTGGTGCTCAACTTGAAGACTTATCTCTACTCTCCAACAACCGCACGATCCCCCCAGGGGAAGTGTGGGCTGGCTCACCCGCACGCTTGCAATCGCGAGTCGAAACGATTCCCCCACTCGATCAGAACAAAATTCCACTCTCGATCGCACTCTGCCAAGCAGTCCTTGCGTGTTTGCTACCGCTCATTGCCCTAGCGCCTATCATGCCGGGTCTGATTTGGATTTTAAATCGCCAAACTTATGACTGGACCTTCTTCACCTTGACTCCGCTCCTGGCTTTTTCCTACATATTCCTGAGCTGCCTGCTTATCGTTGCTATGAAATGGCTAGTGCTCGGCAAATTAAAAAGTTCAGATATCCCTCTCGCTAGTTTTGCCTATCTGCGTTTTTGGTTTGCCAACCGTCTTATGGAGATGAGTTTAACGTACATTCGCCCGCTCTATGCCACTTTCTATCTGGCTCCTTGGTTTCGTATGCTGGGTGTCAAACTTGGCAAACGGGCTGAGGTATCGACGGCCTCTGGCGTTACATGGGATCTTTTAACCATCGCAGATGATGGCTTTGTCGCTGATGGCGTTACACTCGGTGTGCCACGAACTTGGCAGGGTCATGTGGAGTTGCGGCCGACAAGCATCGGTCGACGGACCTTCCTTGGCAATAGCGCTCTCATTCCAGGCGGAACCGAACTCTCCGATAATATGCTGATCGGCTGCCTCTCCGTCCCCCCACGTCTTCCCGAGCAGAGAGCCCAGTCCTGTGCCTCATGGTTTGGGTCGCCTGCGATCTATTTGCCACAACGTCAAATTTTTAACCAGTTCGACGAGTCGTCAACTTTCTATCCTCCGAAAAAACTCTATGCCCTGCGTTTGTTCATCGAGTTTATTCGCGTGATATTACCGATGACCCTTAGCATCCTGCTCAGCTCGCTAGTGGTTATGGTGATCTACCGACTTCTCCATTCCAGCTACGCCATCTGGCAGATCTTGCCAGCACTGCCAATACTCTTTCTTGCCTATGGGGTTGCAGCAGTTTGTCTAACGGTTCTCATTAAGAAAGTTCTCATCGGCACCTATACTCCCACCATCCGCCCGCTCTGGAGCCACTTCGTTTGGCGCAGCGAGCTCGTCACCACTTTGTATGAAAATCTGCCCGTACCGGCCCTGCTCGATCACTTGCGAGGCACACCCTTTCTGAATATCTTCTTGCGCATGATGGGTTCCAAAATCGGCAAACGGGTCTACAACGACACCACCGACATTACCGAACATGACGTCATCGAAGTTGGCGACGACGCAGCTCTGAACGAACACTGTGGTCTGCAAACCCACCTCTTTGAAGAACGCATTATGAAGGTTTCAAAAGTGAGCATCGGAGCACGCTGTACCGTCGGGTCTGCATCGATTGTGCTCTATGACGCTGTCATGGAAAACGACTCCCAACTCGGAGATTTATCGATGCTGATGAAAGGAGAAACCCTCCCGGCTAGGACCGAGTGGGAAGGGCTTCCGGCTCAGCGCGTTCGCTAGTTTAGACTTTGACTTTCGCAACGCGGGGAAAAGACCTGAGCTACCGCCCTTTTAGGCCCTGGAAGCTCTTTTGCAGTCATCTGATATTGTTGGCATAAACTTCGTCTTGCAAATTTATGCTTTTCTGCGGACAGACTTTGGCGGCGCCATTTGAATTCGGTTGCTGAGTTTATGGGGAGTTGATAACATTCCAGGAACTTATCAGCTTTTGTTAGCCCCTTGCTGGAGTCTTAACTTAAAGCGACGTTTTTTGTAATTTTAGGAGTGTAAAAAGAAATGCAAAGCTCGAAATTGTTTGTAGGCGGTTTGTCCTACAGCACCGATGAACAAAAACTAACAGAAGTTTTCGCTCAGTACGGCGAAGTAACAAGTGCTGTTGTCATACGTGACAAAGCCAGTGGGGATAGCAAAGGATTTGGTTTCGTAGAAATGAAGAATCAATCAGAAGCGCAAGCTGCGATGGATGCTTTAAACGGATCCAATCTTGACGGACGTCGCATAGCAGTTAACGAAGCTCGTGAGCGCGAAGGTGGCCGACGTGACGGCGGTGGTGGCGGCGGCGGCGGCGGCCGACGCCCTCCATACGGTGGCGGTGGATCCGGTGCCGGTGGTGGTGGACGGAAACGCTTCTAGTCAAAAGCTGCTAATCCAGAAATTGACCATTCACTCCGTTTAAAATATTCTCCGAGAGAAAATCTAACGTAGTCAGAAATGCGGAGAGCTTCATCTTTAGTAAGATGAGGCTCTTCTCACTCCTAAAAGCGATATAAGATTCATCAAGGAGACCTATTCATGGCTAAAACACTTTCCACCATGCTGCCCCTCGGCACCTCCGCTCCCGAATTCTCCCTCATGGACATCGACGGAAAGATTAAAAAACTCCAAGATTTTGCCGACGCCAAGGCCTATCTCATCATGTTCATCTGCAATCACTGCCCTTACGTTATCCACGTTCGTGAAACCCTCGTCAAAGTGACCGAGGAATTCCAAGCTAAAGGCGTTGCCGTCATCGCTATCAATTCCAACGATCCCCAAGAATACCCAGAAGACAGCCCCACTCAGATGAAGGCCCTGGCCCAGCAATATCACTTCCGCTTCCCCTACCTCTTCGATGAAAGCCAAGCCGTCGCAAAAGCCTACCGAGCAGCCTGCACCCCTGATTTCTTCGTCTTCGATCGCAAACGCCTGCTTGTCTACCGCGGTCAGATGGACGAGAGCCGGCCCGGTAATGCTAAGCCCAATGATGCGCGTGATCTTCGCAGTGCCCTCATCCACGCCCTCGAACAAAAACCCATTTCCCCCGAACAAAAACCTTCCATGGGCTGCAATATCAAATGGCGCTCTGGCAACGAACCTTCTTATTATTAATTAGGATCACCTTATTAATTAGGATCACCGATGAACGACGACGACCCTAAGAAACCCACGCAGCTTAGCGACTTTCAAAAGAAAAAAAAGGCCCAAAAACCCCTCGACTGGAAAATCACCTACCAGATCCAAAACGTCTCACCCAAAAAGAAAATTCCTAACACCAAACTCCTCTTCTGGATCAAATTCGTCGCGTACATAGCCTTGGTCAGCTACGGTCTCAAACAGTGCGGCTACTAGCGCTAACGACGGCGCCTGATAAAGATATAAGTATAAGAAATAATTGATTAATTAACGCTCATGGGGGGAGCGTCGGAAATTTAGTG
>PLEQ01000202.1 GCA_003136475.1 Deltaproteobacteria bacterium | reverse complement strand
ACGGTAACGGTTTAGTCTGCCACATATGCTTCGCTCAAATATTTTAAAAACTAGATTGAAGAGGCGGACAAGTGATCTTTAACGGCCTCTCTCAATATGCCGTCTGCTACCTTTCCTGAATCCACTGCGTAATTTCCACCCTTAATGCGTTCGCGAAATTCCCTAACTTTGTCCTCACGCACTGCAGGAGTGGCCAACGCGAGATGGCGTGCCTTTTCATAAGCTTGCTTAGCTTCCATTGCACTTGCCGACAGATCTACCGAATAGCCATCAACTGGGTTGGAACTCTCATCATCACCCAATTGAATTTGGCCTAATTTTTCAATATTTTTGTTTCGCCCTACCCCTCCAACGCTTTTCTCTTTGGCTGCTGCAATCACATTAGCATCTTGATGAATCTTCATTCTCTTTTCCCTGAAAAGATAATATCTCTATTTGATTGTCTGACTTTTTAAACCTTCATGCAATCTTTTCTGGCCGTACACTTTTTTCCCGCTAATTTCGTTCGCGATTCTTGCGGTATCATGCCCTAGGTTCATTTTGCCTAAGACCTGATTTTCAATAATTTCGGAAAGACCCGTAGCACCTTGCTTAGCAATAATTTTTGAATATTCGGAGTCCAGCATACTTCTATAGATATCCTCGGCATTGCCACCATCGATCAACCCAGATTTCATAACACTTTGTCGCATCGCTTTAAGCACAATGTCCAAAAACAGGGATTCAAAATCCCGAGCAACTTTCTTAACATCTTCCCGGTCGACCTTTTCTCTAAGACTCGCGACCTGACCAAGAACCTGCTCTTCTTGATTTTTACCCGCTTGAAACCTTGCTAAGCTATCCAATTGGATTGTCATGTTTTAAATAAACTCCACTTCACCATTCAAGGCACCTGCAGCATGCAAAGCTTGCAAAATTCCAACGAGATCGGCAGGTCTCACCCCTAGAAGATTTAAAGCTTCAACAAGATCTCCAACACTCACACCTTTTACAGGCACGAGATTTTTACNNTACCATGGGAGATTGTCACCGGATTAATAGTGATTTCATTACCAAAGACCACTGTTCCGGTACGTTCATTCAAAACGACGATGGCCTTACGATCCACAACGACTGTGAGTTGTTCGATTTCGGAAACAAACGGAATCAGTTCATTTTGGTAATGGGGAGGGATCATGACATTCACTAGGGTCGGACCGGTAGCAGTGGCGTGGAAACCTTTGAAATAGGCGTTTATGGCGTGGACAATTCGGTTATTGGTGGTGAAATCGGGTTTCTTCAAACTTAAATGTAGGACACCATCGAAGGTATAGTCCGGCATGAATTCACGTTCGACACTTCCCCCCTCAGGAACTCTGGCAACTGTCAACACCCGCGTACCGGAACCATCCGCTTGACCCACAACAACAGAACCTTGCGCTATGACATAGACTTCCCCATCACCTGCGCGCAAAGGCGTTTGAAGAAGAGTACCACCGGCCAAGCTTTTTGCGTCACCATTGGCTGAGATGCGGATATCGATTTTATCACCGTTTTGGGCAAAGGGTGGCAGTTCAGCGGTCGCAACAATTGAAGCCACATTCCCCATAGAAACTTCAAGAGCGTCAGACTTTATTCCTAATTTTCGTAACAGCGAGGCCAGACCTCTCCGCGTAGGTAGCGAAGCTTTGGAATCACCTGTCCCGGCAAGACCTGTTACAATGCCATAGCCAATCAGCTGGTTAGAGCGCACACCTCTGATATTGACGAGATCTTTTAATTTAGTCTCACCCAATACTTGCGTAGCTGTAATGAAAAACAAATAAACTAGAATGAGTGCTTTCATAGGTACTGTTCACTCTTCATCATGGGTTTCCTGCTGTTGCGGCTGGGGGAATCTTTGGAGGACCTGCTGGAGGAGGTGGAGGTGGTGGTGGCACTGGGCCTGTTGGGCTTTGAACTCCAGGTTTCGGGGCATTTCCCTTTTGCAAGTCGGAAAGTTGTTTATCTTGATCATCAACCTTTGCTTTCAACTTATCGATAAGCTCAGCATCTTTTTTTCTTTCGTCCAATAAGCTATCACGCTGCTTTGCTGTTTGCGCTCGTTCTGTGCCAAACGCCTTGAGTCTATCCAGCATGCGCTGGCGCAGCTGATTGAGATCTTTGCGCTTGAGGGCAAGCTCAGCTGCTTCACGCGACTGTGACTCATGAAAGCGACTGATGCGTAAGGAATACTCATCTTCCCAATTCGAAGACCGTCGATCCATGGAGTCGATTGGTGAAATCTGAACAAAGTGCACATCGCATAGATCATCCGTTGTTAATTCACCGGTCTTCACCATCTCACCGTAAGGAATCCGAGCCGAAACCGCTAAACTGCGATATTCATCTATAGCCTCGGAAGTTCTTTTATAAAATGCCAGAACATCACCATTAGGGAATTTTTGCATAATCTGCATTTTGAAAAAATGTTGAACTCTCAAATTTTCCGCTTCAGGCGGGATGAGCTCTGGAAACTGCTTGATAAGCTCTTCCTCTTCAGGCGTTCTTTTATGCGATTCACCATCTTTGAGAGCGGCTTCTTTAAGATGACCTTCCTTATTATCTTTGCCATCTTTAGTACGCGGCAGATGTATTAAAACATCTACAAATCTGCCAACTCCATCCGGATTGAGATTGCCATAAAGGTCGTTTTTTTCGTCTGCCAAATTAAAGAGACTGCCGGTATTGTTTTTTTGATCGAGTTCTTTAATATCAATCTGGCTCTGCTTTACATAGACCGTTTTGGGTGGGCCTTGGACAGGTATGGGATAACCTATTTTTTTTAGATTTTCGGGTTGCAAGAGAAGAGGTCTGGAATCTATGGTGCGTACGCCAGTGCAAGACCCTTGCGCGCCGAAGACCAAACTTAGGAGTATTATTTTTAAAATCGTCACAAGCCTTCTCTAGTTGGTCTGAAGTTGAAAATNNGCAATGGTATCACCAGAATAACCGTCTTGTAATGCGCGTACGTGACTTGCAATATGAATCGCGGTCGACTCAAGACTTAAGCTGACGGTCTGTCCACGCTTAACTGCAAGTTTTTTACCGACGGCTGTCTTGCGGATAGGCTGATTGAGCACTAATGGTTTTAGAACCGAAAGCCCCACGACATCATCCCTATTTTCCAAGATATCGAAGTAACTTACGCGTTCGCCGACCCATCTTTCTTCCAAGTCTGATGCAGAAATCAAGTCTCCGACTTGCAAGTTCCTACTCGCGACGACTAATTTCCTCTCGACCCCAATATGAACTGTAACGTTAAAAGGCCTGTCCTCTTCACGCCCTTCTGCGGCATGCACAAGGGCTTTGAGAATACTAACTTTTTGAAGATTATGGATTGGCATATCGAAATTCGATGATGCATTTTCATCAAAATCAGGAAACAGGATGCGATAATCACCCGGCCTTACCAAAATAGTGTCAGCGATGCTGATCTNNGATCTGCTTGATATGAAGCCTGGTCTTTTCGGATTCTTCATTACGATTTTCTATCAGCTCCATTAAAGCACTTTTGACTTCGGCAAGCCCGATACTTTGACTTTCCGCATGAACCGTAATCCAATCAGGGCCACGTAAAAGGGGCGTACTGCC
Organism: Deltaproteobacteria bacterium; assembly: GCA_003136475.1. Taxonomy (GTDB): domain Bacteria; phylum Bdellovibrionota_B; class Oligoflexia; order Oligoflexales; family Bog-1112; genus BOG-1112. Next base: position 13,000 of record PLEQ01000202.1, on the reverse strand, counting down.
TTGGAAGGTTTTTCTTAGCAAGTCTCTAATAAAGTTCATCTGGTACACGCGGTCATGTCCTGCGGGTGGACCTTCAAGCAATTCCGTGCCCAAGAATATGTTGCATGCTTCTTCGCCCCCTTCGCACGTCGCAATGTCTGAAAGTTTGACTCTGGCTGAGTTGACTAAGGATTTTTTGTTAAATTCCAAGGTCAATGGTTTCATCTTCGGACTTGCTTCCCTAGCTAGCACGGTCCCACACAGACCCAGCAACCAGACGACGATAAATCTGGCGATCAGAAACTTAATTCGCATGTGGACCCTATCGTACATTGGTAGTTGTCTGCAACATTTGATCACCTGTTGAAATCACCTTGGAGCTAATCTCATACGCTCGTTGCCCGGTAATCATATTAACCATTTCTTCAACGATATTGACGTTTGAACTCTCAAGTTGTGACTGCCCAATCCGACCCATACCATTTTGAGCGGGCACTCCAACTACAGGCTCACCACTGGCTCGCGATGGGGAATAGTAATTGCCACCGAGCGACACGAGTCCTGTGGGGTTAATAAAAGATGCGATCAGAATTTGTCCCAAATCTTGGGTCTCACCGTTGACTTTAACAGTCACTGTGCCGTCATAACCCACATGAAGATTTTTGGCTTCCACCGGGACGGTCACTTCAGGGATGACTGGATACCCGTCGTTTGTAACCACTCTTCCGGTGTTGTCCTTAGTAAAATGACCAGCGCGTGTATAGACAATTTGGCCATCATCTTTTTGAACACGGAAAAATCCGTCACCCTCGATCATTAAATCCATTTCGTTGCCGGTAACCTGTACAGCGCCTTCTGTAAACATTTTGTCTACGGATGATAATTTAACACCTGTCCCGACTTGAATCCCTCCTGGCACAACGGTACCGGTGGTCGAGCTCTGACCTGGAGCACGCAGAGTTTGATACAAAAGATCATGAAAGTTCGCTTTGGAACGCTTAAAGGCTGTCGTGTTGACGTTCGCCAAATTGTTGGCAATCGTATCGATATTGACTTGTTGTGCTTCCATGCCGGTAGCTGCTGTAAGTAAGGCTCTCATCATAAATGAATCCCCTTTATCCTCTCAACACTGCGAGAGTATTGTGTGATTTTTCCATCATAGAATCGTAGTTCTTAATGGCCTTCTGATACGCTTCGTAGGAACGATGCGTGAGAATCATCTTGGTAAGATTTTTAATCGCATTGACATTCGACGCCTCCAAAAAACCTTGCCTGGTTGTTGGAAGATCGATGCGATAGACTTCATCTTCTGGACCATTATAGAGAAAATTATTGTCACCGACTTTTTCGAGGAATTTTTTCTCTTTAACGGTGTTGATAACGAGCCGATCGATAAGCTCATCATTTTGATAAACTTCCCCGTGACTATTGATCTCAACCTTGGCACCTGAAAGAAAAATATCGCCTCTTTCGCCTAGGACGGGATTACCAAATTTATCAACGAGTGCGCCATCGGCATTTACAGTGAACGAACCATTGCGCGTGAGACGCAAACCCTCAGATGTATGAATAGAAAAATAGCCATCGCCCTCAAGCATGAGATCTAGAGGATTCTTCGTTTCGACGGGACTGCCTTGGCTGTCATTACGCGAGACGCCGGAAACGCCTACGTAGCCCATGTCATTGCCTTTCAAAGGCATGAGCTCATCGAAAGAAACACTAAAGTTATCGTCAGGGAGAGGTTCAACGTAGTTCTGCGGTTCCGGTTCAAGAAGTTTGAAACTAACGTCTTCTTCTTTGAATCCCACTGTATTGATATTGGCTAAGTTGTTCGCAATAATATCAAGATATTTTTCTTGAGCTAGCGATCCCGATAGAGGTGTATAGATGTTGTTTAACATGCGCTTTTCCTCCACACCCTAAAGAGCAAGATTCGGACCAAATTACAGAGAGAACGCCAAGGACTTGAAATAACACTTTGACTTGGATCTCTTTAAATTTTCGCAAACTGGCACAGAAGCAGCCTATTAGGAAAAAACACCTCCCCGTCAACGACCGGTCGTCGGGAATCTGACGGGAGGCAAATTTGCACCCTGACGGAATTGCTGTTCACGGCTGCGAGCAGTAAGAAATGATGAAGAATAATCAAAAGGATTGAATCCTAACGAAGAAAGTTATAGTTTTCCTGCGATTCAAGATTTTGTAAAAACGGGAGCAGGGAACACGATGAAAATCAGTGCATTCATGAAACGCCATTTTCGGCACTTTAACGCTGCAGTTTGTGTCGATGCGGCAGAGGGTTGGATCCAACTCCTCAATGACGGTGGCAAAATGTTTGTCACACTGGCTGGTGCCATGAGCACAGCTGAATTAGGTCTTTCACTAGCTGAATTGATCCGAACGGACAAGGTTCATGGGATCTCCTGCACGGGCGCCAACCTGGAAGAAGACATCTTCAATCTGGTGGCTCATACGCACTACAAACGTGTCCCTGGGTATCGCTCCCTAACTCCTAAGGACGAATTTGAGCTCTATGAAAAGGGCATGAATCGTGTCACCGACACCTGTATTCCCGAGGAGGAGGCGATTCGTCGTATCGAGCACCAACTTCTCAAACAGTGGCAAAAAGCTGAGCATGAAAATAAGCGCTACTTTCCCTATGAGTATTTATACCAACTGATTCGCGAAAAGAGTTTAGAAGCTTACTATGAAATTGATCCCAAGGACTCTTGGTTGCTTGCGGCCTGTGAAAAAAATCTGCCGATTTTTACACCCGGCTGGGAAGATTCGACGACGGCGAATATCTTTGTAGCCCATGTTATCGCAGGCGATTTGAAGCGTTTTGACACCGTTAAATCCGGCGCGGAACAAATGGCTGCTTTGGCAACGTGGTATCTTGAGGTCTCAAAAAATCATCCGATTGGTTTTTTCCAAATCGGCGGCGGGATTGCTGGCGACTTCCCCATTTGTGTAGTTCCGATGATTCGCCAAGACTTACGGCAAGATTGCCGCCTCTGGGGCTATTTTTGTCAAATCAGCGACAGTACGACATCGTTTGGTTCCTACAGTGGCGCAACGCCAAGTGAGAAAATCAGCTGGGGCAAACTCTCACAAGAGACCCCAAGCTTTATTATCGAGTCTGATGCCACGATCGTTGCTCCGTTGATTTTCCAGTACATTGTGGACGAAATGAACGCTTAAAGGCCGGAGCGCTCTTTCATAGATAACGGTGGGCTCAGTTCTCGCGCCTAATCCTATAATGCGAATAAATAAAGGAATCTTTAACCAGTGAGCTGATGAGTTCGAGCTGCACCGGCGTAGGAAGCGGGGCATTCACCACGCGCGTCTGTCCTCGCCCGAGGAATCTCGGCGCAATCGTGAGTTTCAGTTCATCGACCAGATTCTCACCATAAAAAATCTGGTTCACTTTCCCGACACCTAGCAACAAAACTCTCTCCACGCCCTTGCTGCGCAAGTGGTCCAGGAGAAACTGGCCGGGCGGATGGGTGCCATAACACAAAGACCCTACCTTATCCGAAGAGCGCGGGAGCAGCCCCGCGGATACCAAAACCCGAGGATTGGCACTTTGTTGCCAAAACGCCAGAGATGGATCAAAACCGCGCGTCGTATAAATAAACCAGGTCGGATAATCGCCCCGGAAATTCTTAAATGGCCCCAAATGAGCATCCGCGCGAACACTTGCGGCACCTATAATGACGGCTTCACTTTGTTTGATCTCCTCCTTGACAAGGTTCTGGTCGTAGGGATCGCTGACCCCCTGTTGCAGCCGTTCGTCGTTTGTTTCATCCGATCGGCTCGCAATTTCCCCATCAAGACTCATAAGCATGAGATTGATGACTTTCATCTGACTTGCTTTCTTGGCGATGTTTATGAACTTTTCCGGGCAATATCTACTCCATACCAGCTTTCAAAGGCAAAATCGTTCGGAATCATTACGAGTAGGGAAAATTAAAAAGTTATTTGAATCTTGCATGGGAGGTATTTTTTTTGTAAATTTCGCCCTATTGTGTAATAGGAAATTATTTTACCGGGTTAAAAAATCAAAATCTTCTGAGATTTAGGAAGTTAAATCAAACTGCCAACTTGAACCACTGAAGATTTTAAATGTGAAGAAGGAAGGATCTCGTTCATGGCTTTTTCAAAAGAACGAAAGGTTGAGATTATTAAAGAATTTCAAAAGCACGAGGGAGACACTGCGTCACCTCAAGTGCAAATCGCTTTGTTATCTGAGCGACTGACTTATTTAAATGAGCATTTTAAGGTAAACGAAAAAGATCATCATTCTCGGCGAGGATTGATGAAACTCGTTGGGCAAAGACGCCAGCTTCTCAATTATCTTCATAAAAAAGATAACTCTGCCTACAAAGCCCTCATTTCCAAACTTGGAATTCGAAAATAAAAAATAGTCTGCCAACAAAGACAGTTATGCTAAGATCTCTTTTAGTCTTGTGCCTGTCTACCGTAGCTGTGACAGTCTATCAGAATTCCTATATATCTCACACCCTCAAAGGGAAACGACCATGTCAATTGTACGCGAAGTCTTAATCAACGGAAGAACCGTCAAATTCGAATTTCAAAAATATGCAAAGCAGGCCAACGGATCAGTAATGGTCAGTTCGGGAGGCACTCAAGTTCTAGTCACGGCTTGTGCATCAGAGAAAGCTGTGGCTGATATTGATTTTTTTCCCCTCGGTGTCGACTACATAGAAAAGTACTATGCAGCAGGACGCGTTCCGGGTGGTTACTTTAAACGAGAAGGTCGACCATCGGATCAAGCAGCATTGACGGCTCGTCTTATCGACCGTCCGCTCCGTCCTTTGTTTCCAAAAGGCTTTCGTAACGAAACCGTCATCACAGCGACTGTCTTATCTTATGAGCACGGCAATGCACCCGCTCCGCTAGCTTGTGTCGGTGCCAGTGTGGCCCTCATGATTAGTGATATCCCTTTTAACGGACCGATTTGCAGCTTGAGCATCGGTTTGCGAAATGGTGAGTACATTATTGATCCTTTCGAAGGTGGTGAAGGTGAAAACGTACTCGACCTTAATATCGCATGCGGTCCAAATGCTGTATTGATGGTAGAGGCTGGCGCGCGTGAAGTTTCCGAAAAGGAAATGCTCGATGCTATTAACTACGCTCACCAAATGATGCAGCCTTTCTTTGCAATGCAATACGAAATTCAGAAAGAGATTGGCAAAGAGAAAATGGCTATTCCGAGCCTCGACATAGAACCAAGCTTTGTCGAAGAGGTTCGGTCGTTTGTCAAAAGGCCGATCGCTGATGCGTTTGCCATGCGAGAGAAAAAGAAAAGAACTAAGGCCATTTCAAAAGTCAAAGCCGACACGCTTAAGGAACTCAATCCAACCAACGAATCGAGTCGTGAAAAACACATCGCTCACATCATCCATGAATACGAATCCGACTACATGCGTGCCATGATTCTCGATGAAAAACGTCGCATCGATGGACGGGGCCTTGAAGACATCCGACCGATTAGCTGCGAAACAGGTATTCTACAACGCCCCCATGGCAACGCTTTATTCACACGTGGCGAAACCCAGTCCCTGGCGTCCGTAACTCTGGCTGCCACCGATGACCAGCAACGTTCCGAATCGCTATGGGATACGGAAATACGCGAGCGCTTTATACTCCACTATAATTTCCCTCCCTTTAGCGTTGGCGAAGCTCGCATGCAGAGAACCCCAGGCCGCCGTGAAATTGGTCATGGCAGTCTAGCGCGAAGAGCTCTTGTACCCGTTCTGCCAGACACCAAAACCTTTGGCTATACCATTCGCGTCGTTGCTGAAACCCATGAATCCAATGGTAGCTCATCGATGGCAGCGGTTTGTGCAGGCACTATGGCCCTCCTTCACGCAGGCGTACCGCTAGCTTCTTCTGTTGCCGGCATTGCGATGGGTCTTGTTAAAGAAGGCGAACGCTACTCCATTCTCTCTGATATTCTTGGCGATGAAGATCACCTTGGCGATATGGATTTTAAAGTTTGCGGAACAAGCAAGGGCATCACAGCTCTCCAGATGGATATCAAAATCGGAGGCATCTCTCCGGAACTGATGGTGGAAGCTCTGGCTCAAGCGCGCCGTGGCCGCATGCACATTCTCGAAAAAATGTCGTCATCGATCTCGGAACCGCAAGACCTTAGCACACTCGCTCCTCGCATGTTTAAACTCAAAATCAGCACCGATAGAATCAAGGACCTCATCGGCCCCGGTGGTAAAACCATTAAAAAGATTAGTTCGGAAGCCGGCGTCAAGATGGATATTGAAGAAAACGGCGTGATCTCAATCGTTGCACCCGATTCCTTGTCCGCTCAGGCCGCAAAAACCATGATCCGCAGTTACACCACCGTTCCTCAATCAGGCGAAGTCTACTTGGGTAGGGTTTCAAGAATTGTTGATTTTGGTGTCTTTATCGAACTCAAACCAGGGATCGATGGTCTGTGTCACATTTCTCAGCTTGATGACAAACGTATCGAAAACATCGAGGAAGTGGTCAAGATCGGCGATGAAGTTATCGTTAAAATCATCGACATCGATAAACAAGGACGCATTAAGCTTTCACGACGCGATGCTTTTGGCCTCAAACCAACGTTTTCTTGAGACACTTTAAGATCCGAGGGCTCTGTCTAGAGAAATCTCCATAAGCTAAAGATTGGAATTTTCTATGATTTACTTACGATGGTCTGAAGGGAGCGATCCAAATTACAAAACCTTCTTTAGTGCCGGCGCCGATCTTAAATCGCGCGTTCGGCTCGTTCTAAAAGNNATTGGGATCAAGTTCCCACACATCAGGTTCCTGAACTACAAATCCGCGCCCGTTCTGGCCTTGCCTACAATCACGGCATCACTCTCGCGAATTCTCTCGGCACTATCGACGCCGACTTTCCTGACGAGATCCAGGTACTTTTGTGGAATTTTTCAGAGCAGGACTACACTGTTGAGATCGGCGAGCGCATCGCTCAGCTTGTGATGAATTTGACCTATCGTATTCCTGAGCTCTCAACCGGGGGCAAGCGCATCGGAGGCTTCGGCGGCNNCAATAGAGGCAGGCTATGCTTTGTTTTCTTCCCGTAGCAAATACTGATTCAATAATCCGTGTCCTGTAAGATCACCAATCTTCAACTTCAATCTTCCCAACGCAATCATCAATGGCGGAAGGTCGCTCACACTCTCAATAATAGACTCGAGACTCTCAATGGCAGCCTTAGGCTCCAAGTGATTCAAACATACTTTAGCGATACAAGAAATTGCCGTGTTGGTTTCGCTAGCCGGATCTAAAATACTCTTCGTCATCCAATGCAGACACTCGAGATAACGTCCCTTGCGGTAATATACNNAGCCCAGACCGAGAGCACTCTGCTGGCAGCTAGGATCCAAAAAAAGCGCCTTCTTAAAAAAAGTTTCGGCTTCGTCATCCGACTGACTGTTCCATGCTATATAACCTAAACCTACCAAGGGCTGCGGGTCCTTTCGATCATTGGCTATGGCACTTTCGTAGGAGCTGATAGAGCGCTCGACATCCCCCATCTGAAAATAAACCTCCCCTCTTAAGCAAAGCAACTGGCCTCTAGCGTCCCGATTCACATTATCCTCAGCTAGACATCTATCGATCTCTACAATTTTTTTAGGGGCGTCCAGGTCATCTAAATAGCGGATAAAATCATCCACCATTGTACCAGTCAAGCGGTGCCCTAGGAAAATTTTTTTAATTTCAGATATCTTCTTCTCTACTTCGCAAAAAAAATCAAGCTGCATACGCGAGACATCTTCCAAACATCTTGCTCTTAGCGAAGCAAATTTTTGGGCCTCCAAAATCAGACTACTTAGAGCCAAAGCAAGGGCACTTGCGCTGCCATTCTCTATGGGTAAACACGCGTCTCCAGCCAACTCCTCGAGCACCGATCCCGCAGACACAATAGGGACGACGCCACATGCCATAGCCTCCTGAACCCAAAAAGGAAATTTGAAAACCTTGGTCGTAGAGACACTGCGAACAGCTACCAGTACATTTGAGGCTCTATAGATATCCTCCAGCAGATCCTCAAATCCTTGATGCATAAAATAAATCGACCCGCCTAAGCCAGAATCATACGCGAGGTATTTCAATTTTTTTTCAAAATCACCGCTCCCAACAAAAAGAACCTTGACCTCTTGAGCTGGAGTTGCATGTGTCAAACGCATCAGCTTAAGCGCTTCGATGATATTCTCAGGCCTTTCCTCCATGTTTAAATCACCATAGTACAACACCACAAAGTCTTCAGCACTCCACCCCAGAAGATCGCGAAATTTCGCAGGGCTATTATTGGGCGTGAAATTAAATCGCTTCTTATCAATGATTTGAGGTAAAATAAGGAAACGATTTTTAACATCTTCATAAAAAGACAAATGATTTAAACACCGTTTGCTGGGTCCCAAAAAGAGTGAGGCATAACTGATTATCTCTTTCTGCATCGATCTAATATTGTCAAATTTAATATATTGGAAGGGATCGGTTTCGCTAGAATATACGACCAATTTTGATCCGTACATTTTTGCTGCCTGCAAGACTTGAAAAGAATACAAACGCGAACTTTCAAGACAAATAATTAGGTCAAATTCAGCCAGATCATTTTCTAATCCTCGCATAAACCCCGGCGGATTTTCAACATCTCGATAAAGGCGAACATCAAAAGCCTGGCAGATTTCTTTTAAAGAGTTTTCTTTTTCGAAAATAAACACACTAACTTCGAAGCTCTTTTTTAAAAAATCAAAAGAATGCAAAACACGAGGAAACTCAAAAGAGCCTGCGACAATTGCTATTTTGCCATTTCGAACAATATGTGTGTCTTTACTTCTCATTTACCGAAAACCTCGTTTTATTCACGATGGTTGGAACAGCATTCAAATAGATAAGTTTAGAAAAAGGATTTCGCAAATCATGACTTTCGAGTGACAAGCCCAATCCTAAACGATCCGAATAGATTGCCTTAGATCCGGCAATTTCTATGGTCAAATTCAATTTGCTGTGTGCTGCAATTTCCTGGAAGGGTACCTTAATGTCGCTTTTAACGCTTATCTGACGGCCCGATAGGTTCTCCACTTTAAGCTGATCAATATGAATATTGACATCACTATCGTTCATAATTTTAATTTGCAATTTCACATTCTCTCCGGCTTTCAGCAGCCCCTGGCTCGAATTTTCCGAACCCACCAAAGAACTCGTCAATTTCAGCACAGGTTCTTCGCGTGGATTAATCTCTAAAGTGAAACTACGAACTGTTTTCGGAATTTCAAAGCCATTGACAGCAATACCAATTTGGAACTCTGTTTTCCCAGGTGCCCATAAGGTCGGAATTTCAAGCTCTATCCGATCTGAAAGCTCACTGTGTGGGGCAATATACCCAATCAATTTTTCAACTGTGTCCATTTCACGGTGTGACCGCACAAATACTGAAATTCGAGACAGGCCACTCCGACCTTCATTCCGAACCTTGAAACGCAGTCTAGCCATTTGACCTGGCGCTAACGCTTGCGGCTCGGCCGAAAATTCGCTTAGGTGAAGTACCGGCTTATCTGCTGAATTATCGACTTGCCAATTGACATGTTTGGTATTTAGAAAGCTGGTAACTTGCCCATCCCAAGGTTTTAGCTTCGATTCAATATTCGTCTTTAATTTTCTTAAAACCATGGACGAGGGGACAAACGATAAGCTCTGCGGATTAAGCATTGTCTTCTTAAATTCATCGAATAGATCTAACGCAACTTCAACTTCCTTGGCACCCGTAACATCTACCTCACGCGCTGAGTCACGCAAGTAGTAACCATTAATAAGGAGTGATTTTAAGTCAAAATTACCGCGAGAGTTTTTGAATCCGATAAACAAGTCCTCTTCGCGGTAACGATAATTACCTAACAAATTTTCATTTTTATTAAGTTTGTAAACCGGATGAAGCCATATATCCGGGATGACGCCAACACCTTGAATAGAAGAACCGGATGGTGTCAGATAACGCGCTATCGTCAGCTTTAGTGCTCGACCGGCAGGCAATTCAAAGACCGTCTGCACGGTACCTTTGCCAAAACTCGGTTGTCCTATCACAATAGCTCGCTCATGGTCCTTAAGAGCGCCTGCAAGAATCTCACTTGCCGATGCCGAATCTTCGTTGATCAACACGACGACTGGGCACCTGAGCTCAACATTTTCGTGGTCGGCATACTCTGTTTCGGTTTCACGACCTTTGACCGTGACGATTGCCCCTTCCGAAAGAAGGATTTTAGAAATTTTAACAGCCTGATCAAGGAGCCCACCAGGATTCGATCGAAGATCAATAATGATCCCATCGATGGAATGTGTGCCGGTACCGGATCGAGCTTTCTCAATTTCTGCCCGCAGACGACTATAACTTTTCAATGAAAAACTTTCGAGGCGGAGCAGTAAGGCCGCATTACCAGCTGCAGTCTTTAAATGATGAATGAGTACGGGATCGACTTGAATAATCTCGCGACTGAGGGTGATGTCCATCGGTGAGACCCCCCCATCACGGAGAAGAGAAAGTGTCACGGTTGTGCCCGGCAGACCGCGCATGATCTTAATGAGTTCTTCCAAAGATGAGCCAAAAGTCGTCAACCCATTGACTGCAAGAATATGATCAAGGGGTAGAATTCCGGCGCGTGATGCAGGCGAATGAGGCAAGGCATGAATTACGGTGAGCAGGTTATTACGAACACCGACCATGATTCCCAAACCACCAAATTCACCTTCTGTCCCTTCCTGTAATTCTCGATAGTCATCTTCAGAAAGAAGTTTGCTGTAAGGATCGAGCGATGCCACGATCACATTCAGTGTTGCCATCAGAGCGGCTTGCTGATCTGGAAACCTGCCACTATCCTTAAGAAATCTTGCCACCTGAAACAGTGCGGCTACTTTCCCGAGCTCTTCACTCTCCCATTGCCTTGGAATCTCTCTCTGTAGAGATCCTGCTTTTAACTGAATAGCATCTCGAGAGAGATCAAACCTTAGTTCCCCTTGATCTTGCAAATTATCTAGAGCTGTCTTAAGAAGCTGATCAAATTGGAAATTCTTAGCATCGACGTAATAATTTTGAATCAGAGAGAGTATCATTTCGATTAAAACTAAATCCTCATCACTTGCACTACTCAATATTTGTTCGTAGTCTTTGGAAACAAATTGTGGCCTCGGGTCCTCACTGACTACAACAGAAGACTCCTGCGAGACTTTCCGGGCGCTAAAAAAATGAACACCTGCAATTATTACAGATGTAATGATCAACACTCGGAACAACAGGTTAACTGGAGAAATTTTCATATCACCTCTCGCCTCCTATCGGGGCGAAAGATCTAAAACGTTAGGAACTTTAGAATAAAAGTCCTAGGAAAGTAGCCGTTTCCAAGATTGATTTATAAAGTCTAAAAGATCTTTTCCGATAATGAGAAAAGAGGCTTTGATGATTTTTATATTTTCTAGAAAATTGCCAATACGTAGATCAAGTTTTTGGAGACTAATCTATCTGGTCTTTCTTGGCTGCCTGACATTAGATACGAGTATCGCACTGGCTGAATCTCTAGAAAAGCTTGAAGTAAAAGTTCTTACGCAATATGAAGACTTTCTCCCCGAGACTGAGCGGGAAGTTATTGCTGAGCTGCAGATTCATCCCCATTCCGCCTACGCACATTATTTGATGTCTCATCTTTACCTCCGGCGTTATATTGCAGAGCCAATGCAGAATACCTACGCAGAGAATGCTATCCAACTCGCTCAACAAGCTTTGGATTTGGATAATACGAGTGAGTTTGGTTACCTTGCCCTTAGTGATGCCTATCAAACGCTTGGCTTCACAGAGAAAGCTTGGACAACCCTGCAAAAAGCCCCGAAGGACTCGTGGCGAGTATTATTTCGGATAGTCAAATCTCAACTCGAACCACTCAGCCCTTGGCAAGCTGTTCAGCAGCTCGAAGCCGCTGTGGGAAAAAATCCTGAAAGTTTGGATATTATGACTCCTCTGCTCATAACTGAAGTAAAAACCTTGGCTCCAGAGGACTCCCTTAAACGATTAGAAGAGTTAAACAAAAAATTTCAGCATCCTCTGATTAAGCAAGAACTGGCTATGCAATACCTCATTTTGAATCGCTCGAAAGAGGCGATGGCAATGCTTGAAGAGTGCTTAAAAAACAATACGATTTCTAAGTATCCTGAAATAGACCTCAATTATGGCGTCGCTCTGTTTTATTTTCTGCACAAAGATAAAAAAGCTATTGAGGTTTTTAGCAAACTAGTCGAGATGCCCACTGTACCATCCAGCCTGGCAGCGATGGCTCAGATGCATATAAGCTTGATTTATTTAGATCTGAATGATCGGCCAAAATTTCTATCCGCAATGCTCAAGGCGTTGGAAATGAGTCCGCAAAAAGTTGCAACTCTTGATTTCATAATTACCGGTATTTTCGAGCACAAAAAAGGGGATCAATTTGAAGATTATGNNCGGTCAAGCTGAATTCTATGCTTTAATTGGCAAAGTTTATGCAGAAAATTTAGGTCAGCAGGTGGCTGCCATTGATAAGTTCGAAAAAGCTGTTATTCTTGAACCTTTGAACCCCTCCTATCACGATTCCATCGGCCTATCCTATTATCGACTCGATCAACATTACAAGGCTCTGCTCTCTTTTGATGAAGCCGTCGCCCTCGATCCGAATGATTCCGTGGCACTTTACAACAAAGCTTGCATTTTCTCATTAGAAGGTCTTCAAAAATTAGCACTGCGTAACTTAAAGCAGGCGATTGCTATCAATCCCTCTCTGCAACAGACAGCGGTTGAGGATGGGGACTTTGCAAGCTTAAAAGAGCTTCCATCCTTCAAGCTATTGACCCATAAGGATGAGACTGATTTTTCATTTCAGACACCGAATGAATAAATTCATGCTATAAGCAAGCAGGCTAATAGACGAGAGCCTATGACAAGTCAGTAGAGTTGTCTACAAATTGTAGC
>PLEQ01000018.1 GCA_003136475.1 Deltaproteobacteria bacterium | reverse complement strand
TCTCCGAGCATTGCCACGTTAGTAAGCTTAAACGCAGGTGATTATATACAAATATATGCATCTTGTAATGCGGGTGGCTATACTAACACAACTTCTGCAAATGAAAACTTTGTTTCTATCAATCGCCTCTCAGGCCCATCGGTCATCGCGGCCACTGAGTCGGTGAATGGAAGGGCCGTTGGCTCTACAACTGCTATTGCGAACAATGCCGGCACTACAATTGTTTTTACAACGAAGACTTTCGATACTCATAATGCGTTTAATGGAACTACGCTAACTGTACCCGTATCTGGTAAATACCAAATCAATACTGGCATGAATATGTCTGCCAACTGGACCGCTGGCGGCTCTTTTACGCTTTCTATCTATCACAATGGCGCTGCGTATACAGCGAACTTTGCAGAACAAAATACTAGCGGTAGCTACGCAGCAGCCCCTATTTGGCTTTCAGATATAGTCCAATGTAATGCAGGGGATACTATCACTGTAGTTGTGAGTACTGCGCTCGCAGGTGGTACCACTGCCTTCATAGGAAACCCAGTATTCTCGTGGTCAAGAGTAGGAAACTAAAATGATTATCTATAAAAGAATAGTTAATGGCGTCACTACAAACCAATGGACCTCAGACTTTGCTGACGCTACCTATACCGAACAAGGCTGGGGATCTGCCTCCCCTTATTGGGTTACAGTACTAGCACCGGGCCAAACAGCAATCGCCACTCAAACAATTATTGATGTGCCGGAAGTCCCGGCTGTCTCTGCAGTCGCTGCAGTCCTCGACGCTAATGGTAACGTAGTAACTCCTGCGGTCGAGGCTGTTGCCGAAGTGCCAGCAGTCACCCACTTGGAGTACCAAGTCCCTGCTGATTACGTGGTCACACAAACCGACATCACTGCTCAGGTGGCGCTTCAAGCGGCTGTACAAAAGGGTCTTCAAGCCCAGCAAGTCGGCGCTCAGGTGGTTGCTACTGTTTATGCAATTAACGAGCAAAACCTGACGTCCGGAGCGCTCACCTCTGCCCAGTTCACGGCGATGCTTGCAGACGCTACGATCAATAACATCGAACGCCTGCTGTGGAACGGTTCTCTCGCGACGGCGCTCGCGCTGACCCAGTCGTAGNNCTCTCCTGACTTATTTTACCGCCGATCAGATCTCACAAATCGAAGCGGTTATCACTAACAGTGGACTGATCTAATAGTTTTGAATTATGTCAAATAAATATCTTGACCTTCTGGGTCCATGCATCGATTCGTTTGGAATGATCACTCAAACGGCACAAGACAATTGGGATGGTGGAGACACTACTCAACGCGAGGGCATGTTTGCTCTCGCGATCCGCTGTCTTTATGCGCAAAACAAGATCCTACTTGCCGACTATCTTTTATATCGTCAGCGCTATTGGAACAATCTGAATACTTTGAAAGTTGATTGGGGAAACTATAAACGTCATCCAGATCCAACGATGTGGTATTCAACTTCTCAAGTCATGTCTCGCGANNACCTAACGTCATTGCTGCGGGTCTGATGGACCTCGATGATCATAAGAAATGGATGTTCTGGGGTCACGGTAAGCGCTTATGGTTGTTCACGACGAATGTCCGAAACAACGGCGCATATCCTCCAAGCAGTCCAAAATACACGGCGTCAAACCCATGGGTTTGGAAGTTGCCGGACATTACGGTCATGTCAGATTGGGGTTTGCACATTCGTGCCCATAAATGGTATGTTTTGTATCCTTTTCTTTTCGCTTTTGATCTGTCTTTATTGGCGAATTCTTTGATCTGGCTGTACAATTTCAAGTATGACACGACCAACACCGATATTCTGAATCAAACCAATTGCTTAATACAAGCAAACAAATCTATGCCCACGCCAGTTTCATGGCTTGCACGCAAGATTCTGAACGTCAACACGGTGATGGAAAAACTCGCTGCCTACTTCGCAGTCGACGGCCCACGTCTTGATTTGGTTTTTGCAGATTTTCTTAAGGATCTATGGTGAAAGAAGATCTAGTTGTCATTCTTTCTATCGCAACGATTTTGTTTTTTTGCTTACTGCGTTGGCATCTATATCGAAAGTCTACTTAGACTTATCGGCTTTTAAGACCGCTTTCACAGCATCTCTGATCAATTTATTATCCTGACCAATGTTGAAACGTCCGTGATTGTCATGGAACGTTCCCATTTGTGGACCTGGCGTCCAGTGGATTCCAGCCTTGTTCATCAGTTTCTTGCAAGTTTCATCCATTGGTCCGTAGTAGAACATGCCAATAGGTGAAACTGGTGTGTCGCCAAAGAACTTCTCAAGCTTGCTCCATTCTTCCCGATTGCAATTCAAATAGATGTTCGCCATTTGCTCAAAATAGTGCCAATTGAATCTTTCCCAGCATCGCTTTAAGAGTGTCGTACTGGGCGTAGAAAGGCCGCAGTATTCTGCAGTGATGAGATCTGCAACTCGTGCCGCCAACAAATCATTGTTGGTGGCGAGCCATCCTAGGCGGATTCCGTTAATTCCAAACAATTTCGAATAGCTTCCAACCAAGACGTCGTGGTGT
This sequence comes from Deltaproteobacteria bacterium, assembly GCA_003136475.1. Lineage (GTDB taxonomy): Bacteria > Bdellovibrionota_B > Oligoflexia > Oligoflexales > Bog-1112 > BOG-1112. The sequence continues at coordinate 1,704 of PLEQ01000018.1, read as the reverse complement.
ACGTCTCTGATTNNTGTTATAGTAAACCGCATCTAAGATCACTGGGTATTGACCCCACATTAGATCGATTTCCGTAAGTTCTCCCTTGGGATTGCTAGGTAAATCGAGTAGGATAACGCCTTTATCCATGTAACCCATATTAGGATCATGTATCAGTCCAGCTGCATCTATGATGCCTGGATAACGTCCATACCAGGGCGCTTTGCGCGTGCGCACATATTCTTTACCCTGTTTAGCATAGGCTCGCAGCGCTAAAACCACGCCGCCAGTCGCTCCATTGGTGATGAAAACATGCTTATATTCTTTTCCAAGCTGCCTTTTGATGACTTGATTGGTTATTTCGACGACTTCTGGATCGCCTTCGTGAGTCGGGTAATCCATTTCCATCATATCTTTCATGGTGGTGAGAAAGCCAATACCTTCCGGTACGCCCACGGTTTCCATGAAAGCTTCCCGAACGCAAACGGAATTACCAAATCCAAGATCAAATTGTTTGTCGGTCCAGATTGGGGCTGTCATTCTTGATCAAATGTCCTTAGCGGACTTTTTCACTCCTGCGCCAGCGGCTGCAATGATGGTACCTGGGACGCTTTCTTGATTTCGGATGATTGCGATCAATTGAATTTTGGTTGCCTTATCTTCGATTTTATCAGCGAAGTCGTACAAAGATTTGAGCATGTGAACGAATGAGTTACAAAGGATCTCACCGACAGGAGTCAGTGACATTCCAGGGCCACGCGCCAGATTGGCGATGCGAGCTTTGATCTTATAGATGTCGTTTGAATTGTCCTGCGCAGATTCCCAATCTTGAATCTCTTCTAGGGACATTTCCTTGAGAGATTTACTCAACTTCTTAACTTCTTTGGTCGCACGCTTCTCTTTGAACATGCGGGACAGTTCGGCCTCAGACATCTCGCCGCCTTCTGGGAGGTCTGGAGCGTCACTTCGGAACATTTCTGAGGGAGCCTCTTTGGCCTCGTAGTGACCGTTTCCTTCATTGAATCGTCGACTTTCATGGTACATCTTGAGAGTATGGAGTTCTTTTAGAGCCTCTTCTGAGTCGAGATACCACTGGGAATCCGCATCTTCTTCGCGGTCCATAGCCTCTTCTAGCAAGGTTCGCAGTTGCTCAATGACCAAAAGTTGGCCTTTGTTGTGCTCAAGGAATCGGGTTAACGTTTCAGCGAATGTCGTTTCATCGAGAGGGTATTTCATTCTTTATCCCATTTAAAACTATACGTAGTCTGACAATTGCACATTTCTCTCATGGAGTGCAGACATCCGCTTGGATGTTCTGTCACTGGCTTCATGACTTTTTCGACTTCTTTTAATATTTCTTCTACGACCAAATCTGTGGCAAGTGCGGGCGCAACTTCATAAGCCAGCAACGCCTTTAATCTGGCTAGCATACGACTGCGCTTCATNNATTTTCTGAATTGCTCCCACATTGACTTCTTCATGCGTTTTTGGGGAGTGATGCCGATTTCAGACATCGCTTGCTCCATAGCCTTCACTTCTGCCAGAGCTTCTTCTGAGGATTTGAAAGGATAGTCCTTGCGGGCCTCGATCTCAATCCTGCGTCCAGTCTCTACCATGTCTTTGTTGTAAATTGTATAATATACGATGTCGACTTTTTCGGTCCAGTAGATGTCGAAGTATTTCCAGACACGAAAGTTCTCTTTGAAACCGAATAAGGATACGAAT
>PLEQ01000224.1 GCA_003136475.1 Deltaproteobacteria bacterium | reverse complement strand
CACCCCGAGCGGCAGCCGAGGGGCTGGCAGCCCTTGGGGCTGCTCACAACCGTCAAGCCCCTCGCATTGCGAGGGCGTTATGACTGAAGAAGAAGAGGAAAGCGCTAGAAATAATCATCCTCAGAAGATAAGAATTTCAAAGAGCGAGCGCAAAAATCAAGCTAAGCGTCGCCGTGCGCAAGGAATTGTTGCGGAGATAGAAGCCGAACGCGCATCCCGATCCTCTGATACGCGCCATTCTTCACATTTCGCGCCTTTTCGTTACGTTTTGAGCGCGGAGCAGGCAAGCTTGGTTCTTGCAGGGCTTAATTCAAATACGCTACCAACCTTCGAGGCTATTTTTAGCTGTCCGCACCTGACCATAACGGACACCGATGTGTACACTTTAACAGCCCGTATACGTGTTCTTTTGACCAACGCAGGAATCTCTTTTGCTACGCAGCTGGAGACTTTTCTAAATAGTCATGTTCATCCAAACCATCCAGAGCATCATTTGCCGAGGAATTATGTGAGCATTTTGCGTGAGTATTTTATCCTTTGCGGATTTTCGAAACCGGCAAAGGATGGAAATCCGCAATCGTAAGACTAGTGGGTCTCCAGTTTGATGGTCTAAATGAAATTTTTTAAGAATAATCTATTTATTCTGATAGATTAAAATACTCTCCTCAATTTTCAAACCCAGAACTCGATAGCGCTTAAACCACCTGCTTTAGGATCCCTAGGATCAAGGCACGGGTCTGGATGTTTTACTAAGTCATGGAGAATCTCATGAAAATGAAGAACACTTATGCTGTTTTAGGCGCTACTGGAAACATTGGACGTACACTGGTACGTGATTTGCTTAAAAAAGGGTATGCGGTACGTGCGGTTGGGCGGGATACCAAAAAACTTGCGGAGCTGAAAAAATTGGGGGCTCAAACCTATGCGACGTCTTTTGAATCCGTTTCGGAACTGACCAAAATTTTTACGGGGACAACGGCTGTCTTAACCATGTTGCCACCTGCCTACATGGAGCGTGATGTTTACGCTTATCAAGAAAAAATCAGCGAGTCTATAGCAAGTGCGATCGAAGAAAGCCAAGTGAAATATGTAGTCAATATCAGCAGCATCGGGGCGCAATTCGCTACGGGTACGGGTATCATTCAGCCGCACTACAAAAACGAACAACGTCTCAATAAACTGGGTATCAATGTTGTACACATCCGTCCACCCATGTTTATGGAGAATTTCTTTTTTGCAACTCAAGAAATCGAAAGTCAAGGTTCCGTTTCTTGGGCCTATCGTAAAGATTATGATATGCCCTTCATCGCCACGAGCGATATTGCAAAAAAAGCTTTTGAGTTCCTTGAAAAACTTGATTTTAGCCGAAGTTCTGTCTTTGAACTGTATGGACCGGAAGCTCTGACATTCGAACAAGCCACGAGTTTTCTTTCAAAATCTTTCCAAAAGTCAGTTCGTTACAATCAAAGTTCCTATTCCGATGTCGAATCTGCGATGCAGTTTTTTGGATTCAATGCTAATTCTGCCCGTCTCATGATGGAATTTTCTCAAGCGCTGAACGAAGGCCGTATTGTTTATACACAACCGCAAACTCCGCAAAATACCTGCACAACGACTTTTAGTAGCTTTACTAAACAGTACTTTAGCAAAAAAACCAAGGCTGCTTAGTTGGATCGGAAAGCTGCTGGAATAAAGTAGCCGTGTAAACGGCTGTCAGTATAGGCGCCGAGGCTTTGGCCTCGAAGCTTAATAACTTCGCAGATTCTAGCAAAGTCGTCGTAGTAGATCGGTCGCTGGCCGAATGCGATTTCGACGTTAGAGCAGTCTTCAATTTTCATAAAATCTTCGCTTGTCAAAACATAGAAAGCCGACGCGAGCTGTTCATCGCTGATCCGTGTTGGATCGCCCCAGAAGCCGATAAGGTTCTGGCTCTTAGGGTGTTGGGGGATGTTGGGTTGCAAAATGCCATCGAGTAGCAGCAAGTCATCAGGATGTATATGTTTCTTGTAGAAGGCTTCTGTATCACGACGAAATGCCAAACTACGCTGGTTGGCAGACATTAAAATGCTGTTTTCAATCACTCCGGAATGCAGGAGGGTGACGGCAAGGCTTGCCAAGGCGCCCCAATGCAGCAGAAACGCACGCAATCTACCAAAGACACTGGCGAAGGCCTCGCGATTTTGTAAAGCTGCTGACCAAAAGAAGGGGATGATGGTCAATATGTAATGGTTGACGACACTCTTCACTTGCGGATGGCGACTGAGTAGCATTGTGGCAAGGCCTGGCAGACTAGCCATCAGGATGAGACGCGGTCGTATGACAGCAAGCCAGGCGCCCCCCAGAAAGGCAAGTATCAAAAAAGTGAGACTCTGTTCTTGCCAGAGATTGCCAAGCATCGCCAGTACAGTGGGAAGAAGTTCTTGCCCCGGATCAGCATAAAAGGAAAGTGCATAGTAGCGATTTTGCATACTGTGCGCCGGCATCCAAAAACAGAAGAGATAGATAAAGATGAGACCTTGCGAAAGCAGAATCAGTCCGTCGATACGTTTGCGTGGACTGCGTAGGAGGAAGAGAAAGGCGAGCGCCGTATTGGTCAAAAAGAAAGTTTCTTTACAAGCTCCACACCAGAAGAGTGCCAGCAGATATTGCCAGTAGGGAATTTGACGGTTTCGGGTATAGGCTTGTGCCAGCCAGAGGTAGGCGGGCACGGTGAGGATTTCGGANNGGATGGAGAAGAAAGGCAAACATCACAAGCCAAAAAAAACGATCATGTTTCGTTTCAGTTTTGAAAAGGATGCCAAGGCTTAGAAGAATCGCGCTGAAGCTCAAGACTGCCAGGCTAAAGGGTCGGGGAACGAGCGCAATAAGGGGCGCGAAAACGTAAAACGCGGGTTGAAAATGATGAGCCAGGAAGAGTTTTTCCTGCACCAAACTGCTGGCAAAGGAACCATGAGTCCAGAANNCTCGAATATAAGCAAAAACAAGGACGAGGAGCGCCCAGATTGCAATAAGGCTTTTCATGACGGGATTTTGCAGTTTCGTCAGAATCTTAGTCGTCCCGAAAGATCTTAGTTAAGAGCTTAACATAGTCTCGATTCCGTTGATCCTTGATGCCCGCCTAGCCTGGTCCTTGATTTATCCCGCCTCCTTTGCTAGACTCCGCCGATTCCTTCTATAGCACGGAGATAGCTATGAGTTCGATTGCTCCCGAAGAATTTCAAACCTTGCTGGACCAGCATTACCAGTGGCCTGCCGAATACCTTTTTAAATTTGTAGTGAAAGCCGAAGATCTTGCCCAACTCGAGACAATTTTTGAGGATACGATTATTCTTGAAAAAACCAAGCGTGACTCGCGAGGGGCTAAGTATATAGCGCTCTCAGTGCGAGCGCAGATGGATTCAAGTGATGAAGTCATTGCGATCTACGAAAGTGCTTCGGAGATCGAAGGCCTTACGGCGCTTTAGAGTTCGTCTTTTATCAGCGTAGAGTTTTCCGGACTTGGAAAGACGAATACATAGACTTGATTCCACGGCTCTTGAACGTAGCTGCTTTTCCACATGGCTTTGATGAGGTCCATGGAGATGCGGGCGGGCGGCGTCAGCAAATACGTGTACATCAATTGCGTTGCCGCAACTGCCACGTAGCTTACTAAGAAAGCTGCCGGGTACGCGAAAACCGGGGATAGGCCTCCGTTGTGCACGTTGGCGCCGTTTTTCAAAACACCATCTTTTAGGTTAAGTTTGAAGCTTTGAAGCGGCAGCAGGTTCGCGACGGCATAGACGGTCTCCGTCATTTTTTTTGCTAACATAAAAGATGCGATATGATCTGAAATTTGGTTCGTGACCCAATTTTTTAGAGAGACCTCAAAGACTGCCAAAACTACCCAACTCGGCTCAAAATTGTCGCGAGCGAATTCATAGAGACTTTGCTGCGTGCTGTTTGCTAACTGGCGTTCGTTGCCAAGAGTTAAGAAAATGCGGGATAACGCATCGCCGACATAATTGGCTATATCTATCCCTTTTTTACTAAGATTTTCGCTCCCACTTGCCCGTTGAAATAAGTAGATCACACCAAATTTGCTAGAGGGTTTGATTACTT
>PLEQ01000338.1:4533-8468 GCA_003136475.1 Deltaproteobacteria bacterium | reverse complement strand
GGCCGGGAGAGCGGCTTGACAAAGGTCAGACTCGACAAGGGGACTATAGCAAATAAAACAAAGTTCTTTAGCGCTCGGTGTGAGATCGGGTTTTATGGCTTTGCGCTTGTCAAATACAACACACTCACCTTCCCAATAGGGGGCTGACTCACCTTGAGCTGTTTCCGCGAAATAGCGGAGAATGCCACCTTTGATCTGAAAGATATTCGTGAAGCCTTGCTGTTTCATATAGGTCGTTGCTTTTTCGGTACGGACTCCCCCGGTGCAGATGGTAACGATGTTCGCGTTCTTCTTGTCCGAGAGATTGTCCTCAACCCATTTGGGAAATTCACTAAAGGATTGCGTGTTAGGATTTATTGCATTTTTAAAGGTGCCTAGCGCCACTTCATAGTGATTGCGGGTATCGACGAGGATAAATTCTCTGCCTTCATCCATCCAGGCCTTAAATTCGTTTGGACTGAGAAAGCCCCCCGTTGCGACGGCTGGTGCCAGTCCCTCTTTGTTCATGGTCACAATCTCTTTTTTGACCTTAACCAGCATGCGTCTAAATGCGGAAAGGTCCAAGTCGTTTTCCTTGAGGTCTAAACTGCCGATTTCTGGCCTCGCCTGAACGAAGTCTAAAAACTCCTGAACCGCGCCCGCCTGCCCATATAAGGAAGCATTGATACCCTCATGGGCTAGGAGCACGGTCCCTTTGAGGCCGAGCCCGAGCGCGGCGGATTTTAGAGTTATTCTAGTAGAATCAAGGTCTTGAATCGAACAAAACTTGTAGAAAGAAACGATGCGGTCTTTGGACATGGATGAACCTAAAGCGATTTGTGACTCCGCCTTTCTATTAACCTATTTGCAGAAAAGAATAAACTATTTGTCGCTTGTCTTTAGCATAGCACCTGCCATGCCAAAATAAACTAGGATGGGGAATCGGGTCTGAGCTTAGCATGCCGACGGCCTTGCGCCGAAACCTGCAGCGGGTTTAGGAGGTCCCTTCCGTATTCGATTTTGCGAAAGATTTTATGTCAAGCAATAAACTTCAAGATTTTTTCTACTCTCTGACACCCGATAAGATCCTTACAGCTGTTGAGCAAGGTGGGGTTCGCTGTTCGGGACGTTTACTTCAGCTCGGCAGTTTTGAAAACCGCGTTTATGAAGTTGAAATCGAGGATGCAGCGTCACAAAAAACGCGAGCCGACCAGTTTCGCGTTGTCAAATTTTATAGACCGGGACGCTGGACACGCGAACAGATCGAAGAGGAGCACGAGTTTTTAAGAGAGTTGCTGGCGGAGGATATTCCGGTGGTCGCGCCTCTGATCTTAGAGACGGGGACAAGCCTGGGAATTCTGCCGCATGTCGACGATAGTTTTATGTACTTTGCCGTGTTTGCANNGTCGGATCTCGATTTAAAAATGATGGGTCGACTTCTGGCCCGCATGCACCTCGTTGGCAAGCGAAAGCCCGCCATACATCGCAGGAATTTAGATCTCGGCTCGTTCGGTCTCGAGAGTCTTGAATTTCTGAAACAGGGTTCTTTTATTTCGCCGGTACTGATCGGACGGTATAGCGCTCTTGTTGAAGAAATCTGTGCGCGCGCAAAAGTCCAGTTCGCGCAAGTCCGTAAACAGCGTATTCACGGCGACTGTCATCTGGGTAACGTTCTCCGGGGACAAAGCGGCTTCTTCTTCCTGGATTTTGACGACATGGTGATGGGTCCGGTCGTCCAAGATTTATGGCTGCTTTGCGGTGGACGCGATGATGAAGGCAAGCGGCAACGAGACGTTTTTCTTTCCGGTTATGAAGAGCTCGGTCCCTTTGATCCGAGCGAACTGCTCTTGATCGAACCCCTTCGGGCCTTGCGCTATGTGCATTATAGTGCCTGGATTGCGAAACGCTGGGAAGATCCGATCTTTCCACGCACGTTTCCTCATTTTACAGCACAAGACTATTGGGTGAACCAATTGCAGGATTTAGAGGAAGTTTTAGAATTGCTTTAGTCCTATCTTCACCTTTTTCATGGAGACAAAATGATCAAGAGTCTTGACGACCTGCTGGCTAAACTCACTAGGGCTCCTCTGTCGCAAGAAACCGTAAATAGCATTTTTCAGGAAACGCAAGTGGCGAAAGAAGCCTTTAGCAAATATTTTATTTTTAGTAAAAACTGCTATATGCGCAACCTCATTCATCGAACAGACGCTTTTGAACTGCTCGTGATCTGCTGGGAGCCAGGTCAACAAACGCCTCTGCATGATCACAACAGCTCTGCGGGATGGATGCTACCCTTGGATGGCACCATAAGTGAGACGCGCTATCGAGTCCAACCCGACCCTGAGCCGCATTTTGTGAAGGTTTCTTCCCAGCCTGCGCGAGAGATATCGTACATTGATGACTTTATTGGCATGCACGTCTTGCATAACGATTCGGGACAGCGGGCAGCGACCTTGCATGTCTATACGCCACCCATCAGCGAATGCCGATACTATGATTTTCAAACTTTAGCCACCCGCACAGCTACGATGCGCTATCATTCACAAGACGGAGTAACTTGCTCATAGTCGCTAGCCTATAGAAAGAGCAGCCTATGCTTACCGAAGTTCCGATATCTTGTCCTTTTTGTGGCGAAGCTATCACTTTGCTTATGGATTGCTCGGTCGATGAGCAGTCCTACACGGAGGATTGTGCGGTGTGTTGCAGGCCTATCTTGGTCCATATGTCGGCTGCTGATGGCGAGCTCGTATCTTTTAACGTTGAACGTGAAAACTAGACAAGGTCAGTCTTCAATAGCCGTAAGTTCGGCGTGCTTCCTTCTTGTAGGCTAGAGTTCTCTCCTAAGTTTTGCTCTAGGACGCCTTGCCGTTCGTGGCCGCTCAAAGCAATGATTTCCCCAGAAGAAAGCTGGACACCGAAGAGATTTTTTTCAGATTTCATGACTTTTTTCCCTGCGTGTCCCCCATCTTCAATTCTGAGAGGCAGAAATTGTCTGATGATCATTTCACCACCGAAGCGAATGGCCCATGCGATGCGATGGAGAAGCAGTGTTTTATGAATATTGTCAAAACCAATCTCTCCATTGCTACACATGTCAAATTCCTGAGCGCGATGCTCTGCTGTGCGGATCGTGATAATTTTTTCGCCCGGAATTTCCCGATGTATTTTGTCAATAAGGTCTCTGGCACAACTTGGCTGAATTTCAAAAAAATTTCGCATGTGTTCTCCACGTCTTGACAAAGACAACGCGGGATAATAGCCCTTTGAGAGCTAGTCAGCGACAGACAATTTGTGCGAGGCTTGTAGATCCAATTTTGAAAGAGGAGAGAAGATGAAGGATTTAATTAGAAGCATCCCGGATTTCCCAAAAACAGGAGTGATGTTTAAGGACATCTTCCCCCTCCTACAAAATCGCTTTCGAGATACTATAGAAGCTCTCGCCAGTCAAATCGCAGACCCGCAAGCCATCGACTATGTAGCCGGAATCGAATCGCGAGGATTTATCCTGGCTTCGGCATTGGCGTATGCTTTGAACAAAGGGTTTATTCCCCTCCGCAAGAAGGGAAAATTGCCTCCGCCAACTCTGAGTTTAAAAATCGATCTGGAATACGGTTCCGATGCTTTGGAAATGAAAAAAGGCACTGGGCGCCTCGTTCTTGTCGACGACGTGATGGCCACGGGTGGCACCTTGCGCGGCGCTATATCCCTTGCACAACTTGCAGGCTATAAGGTGCGAGAGGTTCTTGTCCTCGTGCATTTGCAAAAGCTCAGTTCCAAGATTTTAGAGAAGGAAGGTATTTCTGTGAAATCCCTCTACACCTTCGACTGAGCAAACAATAGGTGCGGAGGAGCTAAGACTGCGATCCCTCACTGCGTTCGGGATGACAGGTCCTCGTCAGACACTGAAGGGCAGGCATTCTGATCATCCCGAACGCAGTGAGGGATCGCAGTCTTAG
>PLEQ01000338.1:0-4515 GCA_003136475.1 Deltaproteobacteria bacterium | reverse complement strand
AGAAGCGATAAAAGTCAGGCCTGCCGGCCATTGAGAGAGTTTGCCCATAGTGCTGATGATTCTTATGAAGGGAATTTGACAGTCTTGGGCAGCTTCATAGTCCGAGGGCATATCACCAAAAAACAAGCAGCGATTCGCCGGAATTTCGACTTGTCTAAGTAGGCGTCGAAGACACGCAACTTTTATGCCGTCGTCGGAGCCTTGAATGCTCACAAAGCCTTCAGGACCTACACCCAAAGAGCTGAGGAGACTCACAATATCTTTCTGAGGAGCAGCTGAGACGATGGCGCTTTGAATGCCTTGGTGCGGAAGACGATCCCAGAAGGTGCGAAAGCCCTTCACCAGCTTGATCTCTGGTGCCGAGTTTTGCAAGTGACTCACAAAGCTCCGCAAAAACAGCTCGTGGCTGATGCGGCCGTGGGTTTCTTGCACGATCCAGTCGGCAATCCGGGTTCGCTCGGCTCCCACCATGTCTGTNNGCGGTTTCAATAAAACTGTCGTGTTTGGTTTGGGAACTGTCGACGATCACACCGTCGAAGTCAAAGATCACCAAAAGGGGCAAAGCTTGCATATTATAACTCAGCAATGACGGTGCAAGGTGCGCCATCACCCTCTTCCAAGCGCAGAGGGAGAGCTATGACCTTATGGGGAACACGCGCGGCAAGGGGTTCGAGGTCCATATCTTCGATGATCAGCAGGGGCCGTTCATGACACAGAAATTCGTGGTGCACACTGCGGCCGATTTCGCGATGAAGCAGCGATGAGATGGAAATGCTGTCGAGTCCGACGCTTGTCAGCTGGCTAAAAGTTTTACGGAGAAAATTCGCGACGCCCGGTGCAATGCCGGGCCCCGCCTGCCAAAATTGTGCGGTATGTCGGTAGAGCGAAGCTCCGGAGCGCACCAGGATCAAAGTTTCTTTGCCATCCCCGTCATAGTTGCGAAGAGCATGTTCGAGATCTCCGACTTCGATAAGGTGCCCGTAGGGTGTCTCGAACCAAAAGACGAGCGTCTTGTCATGCACGAAGAAATCTGGCGAATAGTTTAGGGCATGCTTACCGGACGGATGAAAGTGCGAAGGAAAATCAAAGTGGGTGCCAATGTGATTGGGCGCCTTAAATTCAACAGCGTTGCAGCTGTCGCCGGCAGCTAGAGAGCGCGTGGGCTTGATGCTCACACCTTCGCCTCCAGCATACGGTGGACAGGAGGGGCCCCACGGGTGCGACAGAAAAACACGCTGGAATCTAGCGGAGTTCTTGGTCATGAATAGAGCCTGAAGCTTGAGTGTGTGTCAGACAATCGGCGATCTCGTGTATACAGTCCAATAGGCCTTGTCCCATATCGATGTAGGGATTGACAACCAGCTTCTTGCCGAGCTTCGGTTTAAAGGTATACGGAGTTANNAACGAGTTATATTGTAGTGCGCATCAAGGCCGAGATTTTCATAAGCGAGTTTCACCTTGTTCTCAAGCATTTCAGCAATCATCAGCATGATATCGCGCACTCTTGAACTTTGCGAGCCGGTGATGACGAGATGCTGGTTCTCATATTTTTCATCCAGGATATTCACACTCGCATTGGCAGCATCCATCGCGTGAATGTACTCCCGGAGTTCGTCACCCGTGCCTTGATAGCGGACGACCCCCTCGGTGAGAGCGGAGTGAATAAAACGGTGGATAGTGTTTTTATTATCGGAGCGGCGTCCATAGAGGGAACCGTAGCGCAAGATCGTAAAAGGCAAATTGTAATTTTCAAAATAAAGTTCGACAAAATTTTCACACGCCTGCTTACTGGCTCTATAGAACGAACCCGAGGAGCTGTAAACATAGACGGTGCTCGCATAGACAAAGCGCTTGACCTTGTGGCGATGCGCAGCTTCCAGAATATTCATATTCCCAATGATGTTAAGCTCCGCAGTATCCAAGGGGCGTTCGGTAGCTTCTTGAATATCCGCCAGACCGGCAAAGTTATAGATATAGTCGGCGCCCTGGCAGGCGGAGAAAACCGCTTTCTTATCCATAATATTCCCAACCAGCATCGTCTGATTAGGACGCAGAAAGGGGCTTGGCTTGATGTCAAAAATACTAACGTCGTAGCCACGATTGCTGAGCTCGTCTGCGACATGGCTGCCTAAAAAACCGGCGCCGCCAAAAACTAGCACTTTATTCATGAACAAACCTTTCTGCCCCTGCTTTTTTTCTTATATAGCTTGCCAGATGCTCGATAGCCGCCATGCCCATCGCTAGAACACTTTCCTTAGAGTTGCCACCGATATGCGGACTCAGGTAGATATTGGGACAAGCACTGAAGTGTGAACCGTCAAAGGGCTCATGCGGAAAGACATCAGCTGCAAAACCGCCTATGTCGCCATTCCTAGCTGCCGTGCACACAGCATGAAAATCAACGATATCGCCTCGTGAAGTATTGCAGATCAAGACCTCTTTGGAGCTTTGCTTCAGTTGGGCTTGGCCATACATATGACGTGTGAGCTCCGTGCTAGGCACGTGGAAAGTGATCAGCTGACTCGTATGCAGCAATTCCTCATAGGAAACTTGTTGAGCTCCTAAAAGGCTAGCCTCGCGTGTCTTATCGAGAAGGTCATGGATGAGAATTTTACAGCCTAAAGGTTTGAGGAGAGCTGCGAGGTCGCTGCCGATATTGCCAAAGCCGACGATGCCGACCGTTAAGTTCGAAACTTGGCGGCCACCTTCTTTGACCCATTTACCATCTCGCATTTTATGAACCGAGGCAAATACGTTGCGAAAGTGTCCAAAAGCAAAAGCTAAGACCAGTTCGCTGACCGAACGTCGATTGACACCCGCTGTCCATCCCAAGGCGACGCCGGAGTCTTGCATGGCCTTAAGGTCTAAGTTGTCGATGCCAACGCCATATTTGCAGACCAATTGGACAGAGGGGCACTGGTCCATCACGCGCTTTGAAAAAGGCTCGAGACCAATGATCGCAACTTCTGCCTCACTTCTATTAAGGAAGGCTATCAGTTCCTCCTCACTAAACTTAAGTCCCCGCTCGTTCGCTGTCACTTGCACAGCCAGGCGAGTGAGAGCCGCCCTAAGTTGCTGAGATTGGGAAAAAGAAGAAGACGCTACTGCTACACTGATTCGTTTCATAAATTTAAGGCTCGCAATTCATCCCTGATTTTTTGTCCCAAGAAATAGGTGTCGATGCTGAAGGCTATGAAATTATAACCGAGCTCGATATAGCTTCTAAGCACTTTGTGATCTGGGGGAATCACATGGACGCCGAGCCATTTACCAGCATCCAGCGTCTTTTTGGCTACGGTGCGGATCGCCTCTTTCATTGCAGGATGATCGAATTGACCAGGAATGCCCATGGAACCGCTGAGGTCATAGGGGCCTAAGAAAATACCTGTGAGCTCTGCAATCGAGAGTATCTCATCGATTTGTCGAACCGCATCGATGTGCTCGACTTGCACAAAAATTTCCAGCTGGGTGAGATTCTTTTTAAGATGCTCCTCAAAGCCAAAGCCGAATTTTTGAGCCCGAGCTAGGCCAACCCCTCGCACACCCTTCGGTGGATAAAGACAGTTCTTAACCGCTTGCTCAGCTTCAGCAGCCGAATTCACCATGGGAATGATGATCCCATCGATACCACTGTCCAGGGGAAATTTGGCTTCCAAATGGGAATTCGCTGCGATACGGGCGTAGGCTTTTTTGCCCTTGCTTTGAATCATAGCCACAGCGAGTTGCAGCTCCTGTCGGGAAATCGGCGAGTGCTCCAGATCGACGCACAACCATTCAAAACCTTCATCGACTACCAATTCAACGATACTAGGATGGGGTACAGTGATCCAAGTTCCTAAGCGCAGACCCATGGCCTCTCCTTCCAACACGCGACTCCAATAAACTCGTTCTTGCAAGTTTTTATGCCGAATACATCAGCAGTTTGACTTTATTCCGTCAAGCCTGCAATCCTTTCTTGCAGCCAAGTAGAGTGCAAGCTTCTTTGCTCAAATAGGAGAGAGCCCTGTACGCCAAGGGGGCGAAGCTCCCAGTGGAGCGCTAAGAGCTTGAATGACAATTGCTTAGAGCATTTTCTTAACGTATCTTATTTATGATGGAGATTTCTCGTGTCATCGAAGTTGATAAAAGCCCGAGTCCATATTCGAGAAACTGCCATCGACTATCAACCCAGAACCGTAGCGGATGGCAAAAAAATCCGCACCCGGGATGGGCTGATTGCTGTTTTTACACTGCTACGCTTTCGCTTTTTGAATTAGCAGGTTTCTTCCATGCTCATGTCAAACATCAAAATATCGCACAAACTTTTTTTAAAATGGGTCTTTGAAAACTTGACTTAAATTTTGGTCGCCAGTATCAGTTTCAGTGACGTCGAGAAGATAGACGGGTACAGAAATTTTTTAACGATGGTATTGTAAGTATCAGATTAAGTCGTGACTAATGCATGTCAATAAAACTCAGTATGAACAAATTGCGAGCGCAATCTCTCTCCTTGAGGGCTTACTTTTACCCACAAGT